>JAFNZQ010000076.1 GCA_017382775.1 Spirochaetaceae bacterium | reverse complement strand
CGACTCACCTCTTCCGGCGTTCCTTTCACAATTATTTCACCGCCGCGAATTCCACCTTCCGGGCCTAAATCGATGAGGTAATCGGCCTGCAAAATAACGTCAAGGTTGTGCTCAATCATGATTACGGAATTGCCTTGATCCACAAGGGCCTGTACCACGCCCATAAGTTGTTTTATGTCCGCAAAATGAAGGCCTGTGGTTGGTTCGTCCAAAATGTACAAGGTTCTTCCCGTGGCACGACGGGCAAGTTCGTTGGCCAATTTTACTCGCTGGGCTTCTCCGCCGGATAGGGTAAGGGCGGACTGACCCAATTTTATGTAACCTAACCCCACTGATTTCAAGGTTTCCAATTTACGGGCAATGTGGGGAATGGAGGCAAAAAAATCCGCGGCCTCTTCGATGGTCATTTCCAAAACGTCGTAAATGTTTTTTCCCTTAAAATGAACGTCCAAGGTTTCTTTGTTGAAACGTTTTCCGCCACACACGTCGCAAGTGATGAAAACGTCGGGCAAAAAGTTCATTTCGATGGTGATAACTCCGGCGCCACCACAATTTTCGCACCGTCCGCCCTTTACGTTAAAACTGAACCGTCCGCTTTTGTAGCCACGCATTTTCGCTTCCGGCAATGAGGCAAAAAGGTCGCGAATTCCGTTGAAAACACCCACATATGTGGCGGGATTGGACCTGGGCGTCCGTCCGATGGGGCTTTGGTCGATGTTGATAACCTTGTCGATGTGGCTTGTTCCCTCCAACTTTTCGTAGGCACCAACAGGCAGTGAGGAACGCATTATTTTATTGGAAAGAGCCGGCCAAATTACGTCTCCCAGCAAGGTTGATTTGCCGGAACCGGAAACACCGGTTATGCAAGTGAATGTTCCGAGGGGAATTTCCACATCGATTTTTTTTAAGTTATGTTCCGTCACACCGCGGATGGTTATAAAATTCCCGTTGCCCTTTCGACGATTTTTCGGAATGTCCATTTTGAGAGTTCCGGCCAAGTACTGTCCCGTAAGGCTTTCGGGAATGGCCTTTACTTCATCCGGGGTTCCGGCAGCCACAACTTTGCCTCCGTGAACACCGGCTCCCGGCCCCAAATCGATTATGTAGTCCGCATTGCGCAGGGTTTGTTCATCGTGCTCCACCACAATGACGGTGTTGCCTAAATCCCGTAAATACAATAATGTATCCAACAACTTTTGATTATCCCGTTGATGTAAACCGATTGAAGGTTCATCCAAAATGTAGAGAACACCCATAAGAGCAGATCCGATTTGTGTGGCAAGACGGATTCGTTGAGCCTCGCCACCGGAAAGGGTTGCGGCCTGTCGTTCCAAAGTAAGGTATTCCAAGCCCACGTTTTGCAAAAAACGCAAACGATTATTTATTTCTTTCAAAACCTGGGCAGAAATTTGCATTTCCGTTTCGGTAAAGGAAATTTTTTCGAAAAACTTGATGGAATCTCCCACGCTGAGTTGGGAAAGCTCGTAAATGTTTTTTCCGCCGATGAGCACACCCAAAGCTTCCGGCCGCAATCGTCGTCCTTGGCAGGAAGTACAAATTTTGTGAGAACGAAATTTTTCCAAATTTTCCCGTTGTGCCTCGGAAAAACTTTCCAAACGACGACGTTCCAAATCGTGAAAAAGGCCCTTCCATTCCTGGTCGTACACGGAATATCCCACACCGTGCTGTTTCTTGTAAGTAAAATGCAGGATGAAGTCTCCGCCGTTGAAAATTACCTTTCGCTGTGCCGCAGTTAAATCCTTTACGGGAGTGTCCAAAGTGAAGCCCAAATGCTCAGCCAAGGCCGCGAAACGGCATCGATTCCACTCGGATGTGGGATTGTAAGGCACAAAGGCGTGTTCGTTGAAGGACTTGGTTTTATCCGGAACGATTAAATCTTCGCTAAATTCAGCCTTTTCGCCAATGCCCGTGCATTCGGGACAGGCACCGAATGGGTTGTTGAAAGAAAAGAATCGCGGCTGTAATTCGGGAAATGAAATTCCGCAGTCGGGACAGGCATTTTTTTGGGAAAAGAAAAATTCTTCCCATTTGTCACTTTCGGGACCTTGCCGCAACACAAGCAAAATTCCGTTCCCGAACTTCAAAGCGGTTTCCACGGAATCGGAAAGGCGTTTTCGTATATTTTCACCAAGTTTAAGGCGATCAATGACTATTTCCACAGAATGCTTTTTCTGTTTATCCAGCTTTATGGTGTCATCCAGTTCCACCAAAATGCCGTCCACACGGGCACGGACGAAGCCGTCATTTTTCGCATCTTGCAATATTTTTTGATGTTCACCCTTTTTGCCGTGAATCATTGGAGCCAAAAGCTGTATTTTACAGCCTTCTCCCCAAGATAAAATTCCGTCGATTATTTGATCCGTGGTTTGTTCTTTGATTTTTCGTCCGCAATTGGGGCAATGGGCCTCTCCCACACGGGCAAAAAGCAGTCTGTAATAGTCGTAAATTTCCGTAACGGTTCCCACGGTGGAACGGGGATTGCGATGAGTGGTTTTTTGCTCAATGGAAATTGCGGGAGAAAGGCCTTCGATCATGTCCACATCGGGTTTGTCCATGCGACCCAAAAACTGTCGGGCGTAGGAAGAAAGGCTTTCCATGTAACGTCGCTGGCCTTCCGCAAAAATCGTGTCAAAGGCCAAGGATGACTTCCCTGAACCGGACAAACCGGAAATTACCGTAAGTTTATTTCTGGGAAGTTTTACATCAATGTTTTGTAAATTATGTTCCCTCGCACCTTTTACAATCAAACTGTCCAAGACATTCAAATCACCACGCTTCATGTCCACATTTTATCACTTTTTTTTATATGATTCAAGGGGATGAAAAAAAAATTCGTCAATTCAAAAAATCCGCCGACGACGCGTTTTGGGAAAGGTCGGAATTATTGAAATAACATTGAAAACATCAAAAAAATTTACCCCCCCCCTCTCCACCCAAATTTTGTCAAAAAAAAACGTCAAAAAACCTCTGTTTTCTTGACAAAATAAACAATGCGTGATATAATGGTATCGGATATTTTTTATTCATGTTATTGGGGGAAATTTTATGATAAAACGTGAATTTCGCAAAAAGTTTTTACCGGTACTGTTTTCTGTTTTAGCTTTAGCGATTTCGTTGTATTCCTGTAAAGCACCTTACGCGGAAGAAAGCGAAGTCTACACCATTACCATTGACAAGGAAATTGTCAACGGTTCGCTATCCACTCAGTACACCTCGTCGGTATCAGGAGAACAAGTCCGAGTTTTTGTAAAACCGAAATACGGTTACAAAATTACAGAGGAATCTCTGGTATACATCCTCGACGGAAAGGTATACCCCATTCGCGGTGAACGATTCTTCATGCCCCGCGGAAACATAAAAATCACTTGTAAATTCGAAAACGACATCAGTTTTGCGTTAGACGCTTCGGAATCTGCCATTACACTGTTGAAAGGCGACACCTTTTCCCCCATCCCCGTCGCCATCAACTTTGGGCAAAATGCAAATATCCGTAAAATTCACTGGGAGTCCTCAAATACCGAAGTTGCAAGCGTCAATGCCACCGGACTGGTGGAATGCCACGACGTGGGACACACGGAAATTATTGCCACCCTTGAAGGCACAGAGACCTTCAAAGCCGTTAAGATAAACATTGTTGATGTAAACCTGTTCTTTGACCCCATCACCGGATTGGTTACAGGCTACGAACCCGGCAGTTTACAGGGAGCGGTTTTGTCCATTCCCAATTACATAGGGAACGAAAAGGTTATGGGTGTTGGCGACTTAGCATTTGAAAACAGCACTGATTTCGAAGCCGTAAACTTCAACGAAAATTGTCTTTTCATTGGGGAAAATGCCTTCAGAGGCTCTTCCGTTTCTTATGTGCAATTCAATGGTTCATCCCTTTTGGGCAACGAGGCCTTCGCCTTCTGTCCCAACCTTACCACCGTTAAGGCAAAGAACGACCTTTCCCTGACGAATACTTCTTTCCAACACTGCAAAAATCTTACAAAAATTGAGATGTCCTTCGATAAAATACCCGGAAAGTACTCCAACGGACAATGGAAGGACTACTTTTACCATTTGGGAACCCCGGAATCCCACCGAATTATTGCGGGAGAATGCGAAAACGGAAAAGTCTCCACGGTATACGGCTGGGCAGAAGCGGGAAGCACCGTTTCGGTGACACTTACACCCGACGACAAATACGTATACACTTCCGGCTCTTTAACGTTGACGGACAATGAGGGCAACGCCATTCCCACAACAAAGAGTTCCACCCACACCTTTGTTATGCCGGACAGCGATGTTACCATAAGCGCAAAATTTGAGATTGACAAAAATCACGTGGAATTTTTCCACGTAGACGAAAACGGCAACACCCTTAATTTCCCCGGTGTTGCATCATCACTGCGGGACGGAAAGGATTTGGTTATCGACTTATCCTCCCCTGTGGGTTATGAGGTTACCCGAGTTCAATATCGGAT
>JAFNZQ010000075.1 GCA_017382775.1 Spirochaetaceae bacterium | reverse complement strand
GATGAAGATTTGGCCTACGCCCTGGCTTGCGTTTTGGAGATGGTACATTCAGCCAGTTTAATTCACGACGATATTGAAGACGGCGCGGAATTGCGACGGGGAAATCCCTGCTGTCATGTGGCCTTTGGGGAAGATGTGGCGATAAATGCCGGAAGTTTCCTATATTTTTACAGCGAGGCAATCATCAGAACCATTCCACATGTGACAGATGGAACCCGGCTCAAAGCAATGAAAATTTTGAACGAAGAACTGTGCCGTCTTCACCTGGGACAGGCCATGGACATTTTTTGGCACAAAAATTCCGCCGAAATTCCTTCTCCCGAAGAATACGGAATTATGGTACGCCTCAAAACCGGCACCTTGGCACGAATGGCCCTTCGTTTTGCCTATTTGGCGGCGGATATTCCCGAGGACGAAAAAATTTTACCCTTGGCAACCAACTGGGGATACGCCTTTCAGGTGAAAGACGATGTTTTGAATTTAACCTGCGGCAATGTGGGCAAATCCCGCGGTGATGACATTGTGGAAGGGAAGAAAAGCCTGCCCCTTTTGCTTCATTTGCAACGCTGTCCGGAAGATTTGGAAAAAATTACCGGATTGTTCAATTCCGCAAAAAAAGACGGAATTGAAAGTCCTGCGGTGGAAGAATGCATCAATCTGTTGGAAAAAAGCAACTCCATCGCCGAGGCTGAAAAAATTTCCGCTTCAATGTTGGAAGATACATGTCTGGAATTTGAAAAAGCCTTTCCCAACAATTCCTTGGCAAAGGAAATTTCCCGGCTTTTCCGTTCCATGGGCTGATTTAGAAATAGGAAAAACTGTCCAATGTGGCACCAATGGTTAAAAAAACGTCCAAATAACCGCTTTTTTGCTTTTTCGTAAGCACTTCCACAATCATGGCATTCTTTTCCGGTACAAAGTTGATTCGGTTTATTTCGATGGGATCATTAACGGAAAAGCCGCCCATGTCTGCCACGCCGGAACGCAATATTTTTTTTATGGAAAAACGGCGTGAAAATAATGTGGATGAAGGAGCCAGTCCCATCCCGAATATGGGCAACATGGCGTTTCCCAAAGTGTCGTGATTATAAATTTCGTATCCCGGTTGTTTCGGGCGAGGCGTGCTGAGAACCAAAAGGTCCTCCTCCTTCGGGACCGCAAGAGGAAGCCCGTTTTCGTCCAAGTTCCTGGTTAGGTTTATGGAAAAAACCGTTTCCGCATAAAATTTCATTAGGAAAAATTGCAGTTCTTCCAGAGAATTTGTTTCTTCACCGTTTATTTTGCAAATAATGTCACCCGGTTTTATTCCGGACTTTGCGGCGGTGGAACCGGGCATAACATAAATGACTTCAACTCCGTTGTTCTCAATTCCCCTGTCTGTGTTTTCCCGAAAGGTTTTTCCGTAAATTCCGAACCAGCCGTGTTGTACCTTCCCTCCGGCATACAACTGGGGTAAAATCTCGTTGAGGTAATCCACCGGAATGGCAAAATTCAAACCTTGAAATTCCAAAGCGCCGGCAAAAACGATTCCCCGCACCACACCGGATGAGTCAATGAGTGGACCGCCGGAATTGCCGGAATTGATTGCCGCATCAACTTGGAAAACCGGTCCGATGGGAAAAATGTTGCTGTCCAGACGGGAAATTATTCCCGAAGTGACGGTGTTTTCCAGTCCCACCGGCGAGCCTATGGCGAAAACGCCGTCTCCGGGATTCAAGCCCTCCGATGAACCCAGGGTAAACACAAAGGGTGCATCCACTTCCGTTTTCAATAGGGCCAAATCCAAAAAATCATCCCAGCCCACAACTTCTGCGGGAATGCGTGTTTCACTGTCGCCGGAAAGTTTTATGTAAACCCGGGATACTCCTTCGTATTCGGGATTCACATTGGATTCGATAACGTGATAATTTGTGATGATGTAGCCGGATTTTTCAATGAAGAATCCGGAACCCAGGGATTGGGCCACAAAACCCCGTCCGTGTTCCACCTTAATTCCCATATCCACAATTACGGTAACAGTTCCGCGGATCATATCGGTCATTTGGCCGGAAGACTTCGATGGGGGATGTGTCACCTTGGGCAAAAGGTCCTTAATGTTTTCCGACCTACGGGAAACTTCATCCGCATGGACCGTTTTCGCAGCCATAATGGAGCGTGCCGCTTTCAAGGCATTTTTGTATTCTCCGGCTTCCACCGATTTTTCAAAAAACTCCATCAGTTTTTCCTCGGAGGTTTTTAACAAATTTTTCGTTTCCTCATCGCTGCTTTTTTTGTCCAAAACGGAAGCGTTCCAAAACATTTCAATGGGACGATCATCCATGTTTTCCTTGATGAATTTGATTTCGCTTTCTTTTGAAGTAAAAGTGGTTTCAACTCTTTGGGTGGGATTTGGAATTGAAAAACATCCCATGAGACAAACTGCAATGACAAAAAAACCGAATATCATTTTTCGCGATTCACGATTTCTGCAAAATATATTTCTCCGGAGGAAACCACCCGGAAAACATTTCCCTCTCTATCTGTAACAATACAAACATTATTTGCGGGATTTTTGTTACATTCGTTAATAATCATTTCTGCCGTTCCGGAACCGAAAACTTCTTTTACCCAAAATATGGGGAATTGCTCGTCCCGAAAAATGGGAACGATACCGCTGTCGTCTGCACGAATTGTTTGAACTCCGTTTTCAGAAGTAATCACTATCGAACTATCCCCATTGGGATATCTAAATTCGCTTAACTCAACCAATTTTCCGTCTTGAACGTCCGAAACATGGCGGATAATCCATGATTTTCCGTTATCCCGTGACCAATAAACGGTTTTTCGCTCTCGGCTGTCATAATTTTCGATGAAATCGGGAAAACCGTTCCTGGTGTAATCGATTTGAACCTGTCTGAGATAAAGACCGTTTTCCACATTCAAAGAACCGAAAAGGTCGGTGTAAAGAAGATTTTTCTCCCCATCGGACATAAATTCTTCGTGATTTTCCGGTGAGAATTCGTAAACCTCCGTAACCTCGAAGAAGCCGTCGCCGGTTTTGTCCACATGTCGGGTTTTCAGAATTCCATTTTCGAAGATTCCGTGGGCGTAAAGTATACTGTTTTTGAAATATTCGCTACTGTAAATTTTTCCATCCACGATTGTGAAAGTCACTTCGCTGCTTTCACCGTTGGGAACGGTAATTTTCGTGGCAACATTGAAAATCGTGTTGTTATCAAACATGGATGCATTGGGATGTACCCGGGGGATGAAAAATTCCGTGTCTCCTGAAAGAAGTATGGATTGAACTTCCACCGGAGACCAAAAGAAAGTTCCGTTTGCGATGGTAAATTTTTCCATTGCGGAATTTCGGATATAAGTCACTGCGGGAAATTGCATATATCGCACAAAAAATTCACCGTCGT
>JAFNZQ010000008.1 GCA_017382775.1 Spirochaetaceae bacterium | reverse complement strand
TTTGTTGTTCTCTTTGCCACTTTTGCGGAAGTGATTTTTCCTCTGCCGTCCATAAAACGGCTTCTCGACAATGTGCTGGAAATTTCCGAAAATCAAAATGCCGTGGTTTTCATTTATCGTGGCGAAGATTTGTATCAGCGAAAGATGCTCATGGCCTTTCGTAATGCCAGAAGGGATTTCGGAATATTCAGTTACAACGTTGATGGAATAAATGAGGAAAACCTCATGGAGCTTACGGAAATTCTCACGGACGATAATGTGAAAAGCGTCTGTGTTGCCACAGCGGATGTTCCAGACATTATGCTGCGAATCCTGGTTAAGTTGGACAAAATGATTGTTTTCACCGATGAAAAATTGCCCAATAGGGTGGGAAAATTTGCGGTGGAAAAGGCGGATGAGAATAAGTTTGCCCAAATGCTGGTGGATGAATTGGCCCAAATCATTTCCAATGAAGGGGATGTGGCAATTTTTGTTCCCAAAGAAAAGGATGAATACTCGGAACTTTTCTTACAGGCAATTTTCGATTTTTGCAAAATCTCAAAAAAAGAACATTCCGAAATTGCAATGATTGAAATTCCCCGTTTCAGCGATGAGGAAATAAAAAATGCGGTTAAATTCACCATAATGACATATCCCAATTTGAAGGCAATTGTTTCCCTTTCACCGAATTTGACGGAAAAAGTTTGTCTTGCAATGGAAAGCCAAAATGAAAACCTCCAAATTCCCGTAACGGGAATTTGCACACCCTCTGTGGCGGAAAATTTCGTTCAATCAGAAACGGTTCCCTTCTTTGCCTGTTGGAATCCGGATATTACCGGAAAATTCTTGGCAGACTTTTTCGAAAATCAGCTTTGCGATAAGGAATTTCCCCAAGATATACGCACATCGGAAGATGAGACACTTTTCTACATGCCACCCTTCAAATACGACAGGGATACACTTCAAAATTGGCCAAAAATCTTTTAACTTCACGGAGATAAAAAATTGAATAAAAAAACTCAATCTAACTTGTACATGCTGGTTGCGGCACTTATTTGGGGATTGGCATTTTCTGCCCAACGTTCGGGAACGGGAAATATTTCCCCCTTTTTCTTCAACGGAGTTCGTTACCTTTTGGGTGCGGTGGCATTGGTTCCCGTGCTTTTTATGCGAAAAACTTTTTCCCGCAAAATTGATTGGAAAAAAGTGATTTTCGCCGGAATTGTCTGCGGAATTTGCGCCGGATTGGGAGCCAATTTGCAACAAATTGCCCTGGCAACCACGGAAGCGGGAAAGGCCGGATTTTTAACCACTTTGTATATTATCTTTGTGCCAATTTTGGGGCTTTTTTTCGGAAAAAAAGCTCCGCCATTCATTTTACCGGCCATATTGTTTGCCACGGTGGGATTTTACTTCTTGTCTGTGAGCGAAAAATTCACCTTGGAGAAAGGTGATATGTTGTTGCTCATCGCTGCGGTAACATTTGCCTTTCACATAGTTTTCATTGATTTGTTGGGAAAGGATTTGGATTCCATTTTGTTTTCCGTGGCTCAATTTACCACTGTGGGTGTTTTATCCCTGGTTTATGCCTTTTTGTTTGAAGAGCCGTCGGTGGCGGCAATACAAAGGGCCTTGATACCCATT
Source organism: Spirochaetaceae bacterium (assembly GCA_017382775.1). GTDB lineage: Bacteria > Spirochaetota > Spirochaetia > Treponematales > Treponemataceae > RGIG268. The sequence goes on along the minus strand of JAFNZQ010000008.1, from coordinate 3,303 downwards.
TTGTACACCGGCCTTGCCTCCACGGGAATTGCCACAACCTTGCAGGTGGTGGGACAAAAAGGGTGCAATCCCTCCGCAGCAGCATTGATTCTTAGCCTGGAATCCGTTTTCTCCGTTTTGGGAGGTGCAATAATTTTAGGTGAACGCCTATCCGGTCGGGGAATAATGGGATGCATCCTCATTTTCTGCGGAATTATCATAGCCCAAATCGAAAGAAAAAAATAATTGCCTCCAAAATGGAAAAAATCAATGTTTTGCGTTAAACTATTGACTTTTTTTTCTTTAAGTGATAAAATAGGGGTATGAATCAAGCACTTCAAACTTTAATAGATCGCGGTTTTTTCGCTCAATGTACTGACATTGAGGGATTGTCAAAGAAAATGGACGAAGGTCCCGTTACTTTCTACGTGGGATGCGATCCCACCGGACCCAGTCTCCATATCGGACACATCGTGCCATTTTTCGCCCTCCGTCATCTTCACGAGGCCGGACACCGTGCCATTGCCCTAATCGGTGGGGGAACGGCTCGTATCGGAGATCCATCGGGAAAGACAGAGATGCGAAAAATGCTTTCCTACGAGCAACTGGACGAAAACTCGGCGGCAATTGCCAAACAGTTGGACGACTTTGTGGGATTTGACGGAAAGACCGCATTCAGCGAAAACAACAAAAATTGGTTGGAAGGGCTGAACTACATTGACTTTTTGCGAGACATCGGCGTTCATTTTTCCGTAAACAAAATGCTCACATTCGAGTCCTACAAAAAACGGATGGAAACCGGTCTTTCTTTCATCGAATTTAACTATCAACTTTTGCAAAGTTTCGACTTTTTGCAACTTTTTATTCGCCATGGCTGTGTGCTGCAAATCGGTGGCGACGACCAGTGGGGCAACATTGTTGCCGGAATTGACCTAATTCGCCGAAAAACCGGTGGCGAGGCCTTCGGTCTCACATTCCCGTTGATTACACGAAGCGATGGCAAAAAAATGGGTAAAAGCGAAAAGGGTGCAATCTTTTTGGATCCCAAACTCACCGGAGTTTACGACTTTTTCCAATACTGGCGAAATGTGGCCGATGCGGATGTGAAAAAATTCTTGTTGCTTTTCACCTTTTTGCCTGTGGAAGAATGCGAATCCATTGTGGCGGGAGACATAAACGCCGCCAAAGAGCGATTGGCCTTTGAGGTTACAAAAATCATTCACGGCGAAGAGGAAGGGAAAAAGGCCTTGGAAGGAGCAAAGGCGGCTTTCGGAAAGGGTGGAGACTTGTCATCAATGCCCACCTTTGCCGTGGAAACGGATCGTTTGTCAGCCGGTGCTCTCCTCATCGACCTTACCGTGGAAAGCGGAATGGCCGCAACCAAGAGTGATGTACGTCGATTGATGCAACAAGGTGGATTCTTCCTTTCCGTAAACGGAGAAGAGCGAAAAATCACCGAAGCGACATCCACTGTAACCCAAGGGGATTTTCAAGCCGGTGACGTAATAATCCGTTGCGGAAAAAAGAAATTCATGCGACTGGTTGTAAAAGACTGATTCTGAACACAGAATTTCCATTGCCCTGTTGAAAATCTTTCATCAGCCGGCAATGGAAAAACGGATTACAGATATTTCTTTTCCCGAAGCAGTTTCATCAAGGTGCCGGATAGTAAAAACAGGGCAATCAAGTTGGGAATGGCCATCAAGCCGTTGAATGTGTCGGCGATGCCCCAAATTAGGTCCAGTTTCATGGTTGCGCCGAGAATTGCCGTCAGAGAATAGACGACCATAAATGGTTTTATGTATTTTTCAGATCCGAGAAATTCCATACATCGTGCACCGTAAAGTCCCCAACCCAAAATGGTGGAGAAAGCAAAGCAGCACATTGAAATAGCGGTGAGGATCGTGACCCACTTACCATAAGTTACGGTGAAACCACTAATGGTAAGAGCCGCACCGGCATCCACTCCGTAGTTAACCACGGTGCCGCTGCAAAGAATTACCAAGGCAGTTAGCGTACAGACAATGATTGTATCCACAAAGACTTCGAAAATTCCGAAAACCCCTTGTTGTATGGGATCTTTGCTTTCGGTGCTTGCGTGGGCGATTGAACCGGTTCCGAGGCCCGCTTCGTTTGAGAAGATGCCACGGGAAACACCGCGACGCATACTAATGAAAAAACTCCCGATTATTCCCCCTGTTACAGCAGAGGGATTGAAGGCGCCTTGAAAGATGGAAACAAAAACGTTGGGAACTTCCTTAATGTTAATAATGACAACGCCCAGGGACAAAATGATGTAAGTCACGGCCATAAATGGGACTAAACGTTCCGTAACTTGGGCGATTCGTTTAATTCCCCCCAGGAGAACCATTGCCACTATAACAGCAATCAAAATTCCGATTGCAAGGCCGATGATCCATGCTCCGTTTTCGGGCATTAGGTTAAAACTTTCCAAAGCAGCATTGATGGATGTGGTGATGGTGTTCACTTGGGTTGCGTTGCCGGTGCCGAACACAGTCAGAACACCGAAAAGGGCGTAAAGGGTTGCAAGAAAATGCCAGCGTTTGTTTAATCCGTTTTTGATGTAATACATTGGGCCGCCGGTGTAGTCACCATGGGCGTTCCGTTCACGGAAATGAACCGCCAGGGTAACTTCGGCGAATTTGGTACACATTCCGAGGAATGCGGAAACCCACATCCAAAAAACAGTTCCCGGACCACCAAGGGCGATGGCTCCCGCAATTCCCGCGATGTTCCCCGTACCGATTGTGGCGGAAAGTGCGGTACAAAGGGCCTGAAATGGCGAAATAGCCCCATGTTCCGTTTTGGAGGGAACGAATAATTTGCCCAAAACTTCCTGAAATGAGAGCGGAAGTTTGCGGATTTGCAGAAAGCGAGTGCGGATGGTAAGTAACAGTCCGACGCCTAAAATACAAATTATAGCCGGAATCCCCCAAACGAAATTATTTACCGCACCGTTGATGGTTGCAATTCGGGATAAAACGTTTTCCATAGTGAAATCCTTTTTGACATAAAATTTTTACCGACCTTGTTTTTGTAGCGTATCCTTGAAATTATGCTCTTTTCCCAAGTTATGATTGTTTTATTAAGACGAAATTTTTACGATCGGCAATGGTATTAAATTTACAAACACCCTTATGGGGGATTTTATCCCATAAAAATATTTGTGTCAATATTTTTTGCGGAAAATTGAAGATTTTTTGTAACCAAAAGATTTGTGACGGAACCCGGTTTTTCAAAAAGAGTCCCATCCCCCGTAATCTTTCCGACAAATTGCCGTCGGAAAATTCAAGGGGATGGGGA
>JAFNZQ010000074.1 GCA_017382775.1 Spirochaetaceae bacterium | reverse complement strand
AGGAATTGCTGCGGGCATCGGATATGGTGGTGATTTTTTGCAAAATCGCATTTCCCATCCGTTTGAGGACGCGAGAATCAATGGATTCCAGCTTTGCCATGCGACGGACAATTTCAATTTTTTCCTCGCCGGGAAGTCTTTTCAAAATTGTTGCGGCCAAATTGGGTTTCAAACGGGCTATAACCAGGGATTTTACGGAAATCGGTTCATTCCGTAAAACGGTGAACAGGTCTTCTTCGTTAAAGTTGGCAATTTCCTCAAAGGGATCCGGACCTGTTCGTGCCGTGTGTCTTTCAATAATATCGTTGGCCCTGTCATCGCCGAAAGCCTTTTGCAAAATGGCCTTAGCCGTATCCACACCACCGGTTAAAGGCGTTTGTTTCGCCAAGTGGGCAAATTCACCCAAAATACTGCCGGCTTCATCGGAGGGAACTTCCCGAATTGTGGCAATTTCGGCAACAATTTTTTCCATATCCTCCTTTGGAAGGAGGGGGAGAATTTTCGAAGCTTGATCCGAACCGATGAGGAAAAGAAATTTCGCCACTCGACGGTAAACGGACTCCTTTTCCTTTTTGGGAGGCTCCACGGTAATTTTTTCCACGGAAATGGGAGTGACTTCGAATTTTTTTTCCGCTCCCTTGTTTTTCCCGCCCCGATAGTCCTTGGAAACAAAGGCCTTTCCACCGGTTAAATCCACAGGTTTAAACTGCTCCGCCTCTTCGTTTTTCAAAAGGGAAACGGCGGGATTATCAGCATCCCGGGATGACAGCAGAGACTGAAATTTTTCCGTATTTTTGTACGCGTCAAGAGGATTTTTTGCCATTTTTTTTACTTGCCTCTTTTTCTTTGGCCTGCAATTCGGCTATTTGTTCATTAAGTACCCTGATGGAATCTTCCAAGGATGTGATTTTCGAGGTGAAGTCCGAATTTTCTTCCGTTAAATATTTAATGCGGTTTTCATTGTCGGTTATACTTTTTTTCAGGTTTTCGATTTTTTTTCCGGCAGCCGTGGCTTCATCGGTACATTTTTCGATTAAAATTTGGCGATTCAATGAAGCAATTTTCTGTTTTTCTTGGGAAATAAGTTCCAAATCCTGAAAAAAATCCTCTTTTTTTGCACCTTTGGAAAGGTTTCCATCCTCATCAATGAACTTTTGAATGTATACAGTTCCTTCGGTAATGAGTAGTTTGCTCAAAATTTCATTGCATTCGTTTATTTCCTTTTTAAGGGAATGGGTTTTTGCAATTTGAGGAAGACCTTCCAAAAGTACGCTCAAACGAGCTTCGCAATCGGCAAGGTTCGTGGTGAGACTGTCTCTTTCTTCGGAAATGGATGTGATAGTGTCCCATTGGGCGGACAGAGCCTCAAATTTTGCGGCTAACTCACCTGTAACAGCGGAATTTTCGGAAAACACACCGGTTTCCACCATTTTTTCCGTGGCAGAAATTTTGAATTGGGAAAAAGCCTTTTGTGTTACGGCAAAATTGCGGCGAAATCCCATGAGTTTCAAATTCAGCCCCAACTTGTTGAGAATACCGGAATTTTGCACCTGTTCGCTGACAGAATTTATTTCGGCCTGTATGTTGTGCAATTCCTGTTTTTTTCGGGAATATTCGGCAAAAATGTTGTCTGTATCAACGGTGGAGGCAACGGACACAACCTTTTCGAAAACTGCTTCGGCGGTAAATAGGGCATCGGAAAGTTCGTTTAAAAGAACGGATTTTTCCTTTTCCTTTCGATGAAGATCCGCAGAAACGTCCTTCAATTTGGAAGAAATT
>JAFNZQ010000073.1 GCA_017382775.1 Spirochaetaceae bacterium | reverse complement strand
TGAATGTGTACGGAAATTTGTCTTCCATATCGTTGCACCCGGCCATGAGTACCGTTAAGGAAGGACCGTCCATTGGTATGGGCGGAAAATCCGGTTGGAAAGACGGACATTCCGGTTCGGAATTCCAAATTTTGGATGTCCAGAGTAGGGTTGCCTTAAATCCCTTTGAGATTTTACCCAAATACGAAACTGATGTAAAAGTGTCATTGCGCTCTTTGGTTTTGGTTTCCTCCAACGACAAAGTTTATGACTTTTTTTCAGGACAAAATGTTCCTCCCGGAAAGTATATGCTTTACGGTAACATTGCTCCTCGTTTGCCCATAACTAAAACGGAAATTTCCGTAAACGGTTCCAAGGTGGAAACCCTTAAATTTGATCGTTTGATTGATGAAGATGGTCGCCTTGCCGTATCAGGTTCCGCAAATCGCACCTTCGAAACCATGATTTACGACGGAAAGCAATTTTTGGGGGAACTCACCCTTAGTCGAGGTCGTTCTGCCATCCGTATTTCCATCAACGATATTTCCGGCACAAAAACCGGTTTTAATTACACAATAGAAGTGCACTGATTCACCCAAATATCGTAAAAATATGTCAAGTAAAAACAGAAAAATCATGTTTTTACTTGACAAACTTTTCCTTTTGTGATACAATGAAAGAGGCGGGTTAGAGGTCCGCATAGAATTTTTCATTAGGAGAAAAAAAATGGAAAAGTTGTTCAAACTGAATGAACGAGGCACCAACGTCAAAACAGAAATTAGTGCTGGCGTTACCACGTTCATGACGATGGCGTATATTCTCGCCGTCAACCCCAGTATCTTGGGAACAGCAGGTATGGATGCAGGCGCGGTATTTACAGCCACAGCACTCGCTTCCGCAATTGCCACATTCTTGATGGCTTTCTTGGCAAATATGCCTCTCGTCCTTTCTGCTGGTATGGGTCTCAATGCTTATTTGGCTTACACAGTTGTGCTTGGTATGGGATACACATGGCAGATGGCTTTGGCCGCTGTATTTGTTGAAGGTATTATCTTCATCTTGCTTTCTCTGACCGGTGTTCGTGAAGCTATCTTCAATGCAATCCCCACCAACTTGAAACTCGGTGTTTCTGTGGGTATTGGCCTGTTCATTGCTTTCATCGGTTTGCAGAATGCAAAGATCGTTGTTGACGGCGCAACCTTGGTTGCAATGTTCTCTTTCAAAGGTTCAATCGCCGGCGGTACTTTCAACTCTGCCGGTATTTCAGTTCTTTTGGCTATGATCGGTATAATCATTACCGCCGTTCTTCTTGCCAAGAACGTGAAAGGCTCGATTTTGATCGGTATTTTCGCAACATGGATTCTCGGTATTATCTGCCAAGTGGTTGGCGTCTATGTACCCAATCCCGAAGCAGGTTTCTACAGCCTCATCCCCGGTGGAATCGTTTCTGCACCCCAGTCCATGGCACCCACTTTGGGTAAATGTTTCGAAGGTTTTGCCGAGTTGTCAGCCAATCCTTTGGACTTCGTTGTTATCATGTTCGCTTTCTTGTTTGTTGACCTTTTTGATACATTGGGAACCGTTATCGGTTGTGCATCAAAAGCCAACATGCTTGACAAAGACGGAAAACTTGCCGCAATTCGCCCCGTGTTGCTTTCCGATGCAATCGGAACAACTTTCGGTGCCGTTTTGGGAACTTCCACAATCACAACCTTTGTTGAAAGTGCTTCCGGTATTGGAGAAGGTGGACGAACCGGTCTTACCGCTCTCGTTTCCGGTATCCTTTTCGTATTGGCATTGTTCCTTTCACCAATCTTCTTGGCAATTCCTTCTTTCGCCACAGCTCCGGCTCTTATCGTTGTTGGTTTCTTGATGTGCCAGCAGGTTGCAAAAATTGCTTGGGACGACCTTTCCGAAGCTATCCCCGCATTCATTTGTTTCACCGCTATGGCTTTCATGTACTCCATTTCCGAAGGTATTGCATTCGGTATCATTTCCTATACATTGCTTAACGCCATTACCGGCAAAGCAAAGAAGGTTACACCCTTAATGTGGATTTTGACCGTACTCTTTGTTCTCAAATATGTATTGATCTAACCCATTCCTAATTTTGGGATTCCCTTTTGGCGGATTTTTCCGCCGGAAGGGATTTTTTTTCATTCAACTATAAAAAGTGTTATTCCGTAGACATTTTTAATCCCATTTTCTTTTAAGATTTTCCCGCAATTTTCCAATGTTGCACCTGTGGTGTAAATATCATCCACCAAAACAACTGTTTCCGGTTTGTTTTTCTCCTCCATAAGGGTAGCAGAAGCCTTGTATCTGTCATGTTTTTCAAGCCTTTCTTTTTTTGAAAGCTTTTTTTGCTGTCTTTTTTCAGTGCGAATAAGGTAATTTAATATGGGGATTTTGTATCTGTATTTTAAAAAATAGGATAAATCCAAAATTTGATCCCAGCCTTCTCGAACTAACTTTTCCGGACGGGGCGGAACCGGTACCAATGGAAAATCGGGGAAATATGATTTTCTGACTTCCATAATTTTTTCGGAAAATAATTCTCCCAAAATTCTGTTTTTTTTGATTTTCCATAAATACAGTAATTTTTTATCAAGGTATATCCGCCTT
>JAFNZQ010000072.1 GCA_017382775.1 Spirochaetaceae bacterium | reverse complement strand
TCCTTGATTTAGTTTGTTGCTTTTAAATTATATCAGGTGAAAGAAACCTTTTCTATACCCTTTTTGGCGACATTATTTTTTACTGCTTACACGTTGAGATAATTCAGAAGAATCATATAAAAGATTGTTCCGCCGAAAATGCTAATCATGGAGTTTCGCTTCCATAAGTGTAGGAAAACGGTTAGAGCGGTGGCGAGTATTTCCGGCAACCATTTCTGTGGAGAAGAAAAGGTAATAACCTTTAAGGAATATATAACCAAAATTGCCATAACCATGGGAGGCAAAATTTCCGCAACCAATTGAAGTAAACCGCCGGGCTTTCGTCGCGAAAAAACTATGAAAGGAAAGGCTCGGGTGAAAAAAATTATGGCAGCCATTACAAAAACTTGAAAAATTCCTTGGGAGACAGGTGTCATTGTTCCTTCCTTAAATTGGGCAAATCCTTACGCAAGAGGATTGCTTCCGCTGTAATTCCCACAGCCAAAGCCACAATTATCATATTTTGTTTTCCCACAGTGAAAAGGGCAAAAATGGCACAAACAGCACCGATTATTGCCGAAATTCGGGCTTTTTTCCGCTGAATTTGTTCCAAGAGAAGGACTACAAAAAGGGCTGTAAGGGCAAAATCGATTCCCTTTAAGGGAAAGGGCAGGAGAACGCCCACCAATGAGCCGATAATTCCTCCCAGAATCCAATAAATGTGATTTAAAACGGCAATGGAGCCGAAAAATTTTTTCGGAGAAACGTCTTCGGGACAGTCACATCCCGTCAGCAATGCGTATGTTTCGTCGGTGAGGGCGAAAACCAAGTAGGGAAACACCTTTCCGGTGCCTTTCAATTTGTCCAAGAGGGAAAGTCCGTAAACGATGTGACGTATGTTTACCAACAAAGTTGTAACCATCACCGTTATAAGTGGCGCTCCTGAGGCGAAAAGGCCTAATGCCATATATTGTGCCGCTCCGGCGTACATGAACACAGACATTATGGGAGTTAGCCACCATGGATAGCCGGATTGAACCAGCAAAAGGCCGAATGCAATTCCGATGGCCATGTATCCGAAAAAAACAGGTGCGGTAAGTGTAACAAGTGTTCTTTTTAGATTGGTTTTATCCATAGATTGAAATTTTATTGTAAAATAAAAACTTTGTCAATTAAAGCCAAATAATTTACTGGAAAAAAAAGAAAATTTTCCGAAGATTAAATCATGGAACAATCACGAACAAAAGTAACTTTACGCACACGGCGTGCCATAAAATCCGCAGTGATACGCCTTCTTTCGAATCACGACCTGCAATCCATTTCTGTGTCTCAAATTGCCCGAGAGGCGGAAATTAACCGCGGAACATTCTATTCCCATTTTTCCACCGTTCGAGATGTGTTCGACGAAATAATAAATGAATATGTGGATCCCTTTTTCATGGCTGTGGGAAGCATGGATGTTAGATTGTTTTTTAAAAATCCCGATATCATAATCGCCCAAATAACGGAAATTATCAATTCAAATTTGGAGACCTACCAAGATTTATTGCGAATGGTGGGAATAGAATCCTTTTTGGTTTCCTTTGGAAAAAGATTTTTCGAAGTGATGATTTCTTCTTCCGGAAGAAAGAATGTTCCCTCTCCGGAAGTTACCTTTGCTCTCCAATTTATTCTTGGAGGAGCCATTACAACCTATTATACGGTTTTGTCCTCCAGCAGCGAAAAGGATTCCAGCAAAGTCCTCGGTTCGTTTTTGGGACAAGTGCTAAAAAAAATAGGTGAAATTTACGACTTTGATAAATACTTTTAAAAGATGCCCCCTATATAGTTTTTCATACATCGATGTATACAAAAACATACAGTACTGTCTATAAAAGCATACACAATTGTATATAAAAATATACACTTTAATAACTTTTTGGGGAGATTTACTCAATTTATGATGAAAAACTTCTGTATTTTCCAATAAATTAAAAATTCAAAGGGATTATCAAAAAGAATCCCCCTTCCACAGGGAAAATTTTCTTGCGGACAATCGAAAATTCCGGTTTGAACTTTGGAAAAATGAGGTCGGGGGTTTATCCCAAAGGGTTGCTGTTTTAAAAAGTTGTTAAACCGTATATAAAATCATACAGTGATGTATACTTTTGTATACAGTTGGCGGTTTTGCGGTTGGGAATAGACATCCCTTTTCCTCAAGGGGAAAGGGATGTTGAAAAAATTTCTTGTAAGGTCTTAAAGTTGCTTCAAGGCTTTTTCCACTTCTTCCCGTATAGGGATGGATGGAACAGCACCTTCTCGGGTGATGGCAATTGATGAGGCCATTGTGCTTAATTTTAACACGTCGGGAATTTTCATTCCTTCCATTATTCCTGCCAAGAAGTAACCGGTGAAGGTGTCGCCTGCCGCAGTGGTGTCAACGCATTTTCCGTAGTTAAAAATGGACTGTCGATACTTTTCGTTTTTGTCG
>JAFNZQ010000007.1 GCA_017382775.1 Spirochaetaceae bacterium | reverse complement strand
GGTGTTTAATTTCCCTCCGTCAATAGCAATGTTGATGGGTGGCACATCACTTTTGATTATGGTGGGTGTGGATTTGGATACTATGAGCCAAATTGAGGCACTTTTGAAAATGCATCATCATGAAGGCTTGGTGAGAAAAGGAAAATTGCGTTCGCGCAGTTTATAAAATTGGGGGAAATACCATGAAGGTAAAAACGAGTGTTAAACCTATTTGCGACAAGTGCAAGGTTATTAAACGGGATGGTATCGTTCGCATTATTTGCGAAAATCCTAAGCACAAGCAAAGACAAGGTTAAGGAGTAACGGATGGCACGAATTGCGGGAGTTGACCTCCCTAACAAGCATGTGAATATTTCACTTACGTATATTTACGGCATTGGCCGCTCGTTGGCAAATACAATTTGCAAACGAATCGGTCTTGAGCCTCAAACAAAGATGAACGATGTTCCCGAAGAAAAATTAACAGAACTTCGCCATTTAATTGAAAATGAATATAAGGTAGAAGGTCGTCTTCGAAGCGAAATCGGTTTAAATATCAAACGACTTATGGACATTGGTTGTTATCGCGGAATTCGACACAGAAAATCCTTGCCTGTTCGCGGACAGCGTACGCGTACTAATGCACGCACACGCAAAGGTAAGAAGAAGACCGTTGCGGGAAAGAAGAAATAGGAGGTAAACTGTGGCTACTGCAAAGAAAACTAAGCGAAAAGAGAAGAAGAGTGTATACGAAGGTAATGTCTATATTCAGGCAACCTTCAATAACACTATTGTTACAATCACAGATTTAAAGGGTAATGCGCTTTCATGGGCATCATCGGGAATGTTGGGTTTCCGCGGTGCTAAAAAGTCAACACCTTTTGCCGCTCAAACCGTTGCGGAAACGGCTGTGGATAAGGCCAAGTTGTACGGATTGCGTGAAGTCCATGTTTTCGTAAAAGGCCCCGGCGTCGGTCGCGAGTCCGCAGTTCGGGCAATGGGTAATAAGGGATTGAAGGTAAGATCCATTGATGATATTACACCCATTCCCCATAACGGTTGCCGACCGAGAAAGACAAGAAGTATGTAAGGAGTTGTAGATGGCAAGATATACTGGACCCGTTTGCCGATTGTGCCGGGCTGAGCAGAGAAAGCTTTATTTGAAGGGAGATCGTTGTAACAGCGACAAATGTCCTATTAACAAGAAAAAAGGTGCTCCCGGAAAAGATCCCAAAGCAAGAATTACCAAACGCAAAGAATACGGTATTCAGTTGCGGGAAAAGCAGAAACTCAAAAGAATTTATTGTATGCTTGAAAAACAATTTCGATTGTTTTTTCATCGCGCAACGAAGATGCATGGTGTAACCGGTGACAACTTGGTTGTTTTGTTGGAAAGCCGTCTTGACAATGTTGTTTACAGAATGCATTTTGCCGCCAGCCGTAATCAGGCAAGACAAATTGTGCTCCACGGACACATTCGCGTAAACGGCAAGAAAGTGAACATTCCCAGCTACATCGTTAAACCCGGTGATGTGGTGGAAGTTCGTGAGCGAAGCAAGAAGTTGGCAATTATTACCGACGCTCTCGGCGAAATCGAGCGCTCCGGAACCATGCCCTGGATTAACGTGGATGTGGATGCCGTTAGAGGAACTTTTGTGTCTGTTCCCCTGCGTTCTGAGGTAACAGATCTTTTGGATATTAAAGACCAGCTTATCGTTGAGCTTTATTCCAGATAGGAGGTTGTATGTCACATAAAAATTTGCTTAAGGGCTTTAAAAGGCCGCGGGGTATTTCTTTTGAACATACGGAAACTAATCCTCGGTATGGCAAATTTACTGCCTATCCTTTCGAAAAAGGATTTGGCACCACCGTGGGTAATACTTTGCGCCGTGTTTTGCTTTCCTCCATTCAGGGATATGCAGTAACTGCGGTACGCATTACGTCTTACGACAACAATTCCTCACCTCATTTTATTACCAGCGAGTTTGAATCCATTCCCGGTTGCGTGGAAGACACTGTGGAAGTGATAAATACACTGAAAATGGTGCGTTTCGCCCTTCCGGAAGACATGGATACCGGTACATTTTTGTTCGAATTTGTAGGCCAAAGCGGTGGTAAAACCGTTACTGCCGGCGAATTTGCCAGAGGATCCGAATTGCGTGTACTGTCCGATGCCGATATGCCTGTGTTCACCTTAATGGACAATTCTCGTGTTGAGATTGAACTTCAGGTGGATTTAGGTCGAGGCTACGTTTCCGCGGAGATGAACGAACCGTATCTTGAAATTTCCGGTACCATCCCCATGGACGCGATTTTTTCCCCGGTGGTTAAGGTCAAATATGCCATTGAACCTTGTCGAGTAGGTCAGCGAAATGATTACGACAAGTTGATTTTGGAAATTTGGACCGATGGAACCATCGCTCCGGATGATGCCTTGGCAACAGCGGCAACCATTGCAAAGGGGTGTTTCGCCGTCTTCATCGATTTCTCCGAAGATGAAATCGAAATTGAAGAAGATTTTGATGAAGCCGACATTCGGTTGCATCAGCTTCTTAATACTCCCGTTGAGGCCTTGGAACTTTCCGTTCGTTCTTCTAACTGCTTGAAGAATGCGGACATT
>JAFNZQ010000071.1 GCA_017382775.1 Spirochaetaceae bacterium | reverse complement strand
GAAGGCATCAGCTTCGCTTATAATTCCGTCTTCCAAGGCTAAGGCGCTGAAACGCATGTCCATGAAGGTATTTTCATTCTTGTGAGCCGCCTGGTATGCCAAAAGGAAATTTTTCCGTTCCTCGTCGCTTTCGGAAAAAGGTGCCGCCGCAAGGTATATTTCCGGATTTTGGTCGCCCCAAAAGGCAATGTTTCGTAAAATTAAAGAGGCGTAATCCCGTTTTATCCCCATAATGTCGTAATGCTCATGCTGAAAAAACAACATGGGAAAGCGAGAATCCCTGGGGAAAATTTTTGTTGAAGCATCAATTATGGTAAAGGCCTCGTCGGATTTTCCCAGCATATAGAGGGCTTGAGCCCGCAGAAAATTTCCGTCGGCAGAATGAATTTTCGGTGATGCATCCAAAAAGTCAACGGCAATGGCAAATTCATTGGTGCGACAAAGCATTTTCGCATAAAATGTTCGACATTCCACCTCGTTGGGCAAAATCCAGTCGTCATTTTCAAAAGCCAACCGCATACTTTCCATGATTTTGAAACCTTTTGCACCCAGTTTTTCACCGGAAATGGCCACAAGAAAGTGCAAATCGGAAATGCTGTTATCGTACCGCAAACCCGTTTCCGAATAGGTGAGGGCGCTGATATAATCACCGTTTTCGAAACATTGTTTTGCGAAACCCATGTAGGTGATGGCGGTTTCCCGATCCGTTGTTGATGCCGCAATATCCGACTTCGGCTCTTCCGGAACATATTCCCTAACGGAAACATTTTGACCGTAGGCCAAAATTCCGAGAAAAATAAGATTCATCGCCAAAGTCGAAATCTTTTTCAAGCGGTCACCTCTTTCAAGGGGAAATTCAAAAGAAGGCGAATTTCGCCGTCGCTTAAAGTTTCTTTTTCCAATAAAGTGTTTGCCAGTTTTTCCAATTTGTCCCGATTTTCCCGCAAAAGCTGAATGCTGCGATTTCGGGCATTGTCCAATATTTTCTTCACTGCCACATCAATGTTTTTGGCGGAAAATTCCGAATAACTTTTGTGGCGAGCAATTTCCTTTCCCATGAAAATCGGCTCATCTTCCTGGCCAAAGGCGATGGAACCGATTTCCTCGTCCATTCCCCATTCGCAAACCATTTTTCGGGCAATATCCGTGGCACGATGCAAATCGTTTTGCGTTCCCGTGGTGGTGTCGTTGTATATAATTGTTTCGGCACCGTATCCACCTAAAATAATGGAAATTTGATCCAACAAATAGGACTTTGTGTGGGAATAAGAATCGTGCTCCGGAAGTCCGACGGTAACGCCCAATGCGCGACCGTGGGGAATTATGGACACCTTGTGAAGCGGCGTGGCATTTTCCATGAAATAGTAAAGCAGAGCGTGCCCCGCCTCGTGGAAGGCTGTCATTTCCCGCTCCTTGGGATTCATAACCATGGATTTTCTCTCCACTCCCATGAGCAATTTGTCCCGAGCCAATTCCAATTCTTCCATTCCAACCCGTTTTTTATTCGCTCTGGCCGAAAACAGGGCGCCTTCATTGATTAAACCGGCCAAATCCGCACCACTCATTCCCGGAGTGGCCCTGGCGATACGATTTAAATCCACATCCTCTTCCATTTTTACGGTCTTTGCGTGGACACACAAAATTTGCTCCCGTTCCTTGATGTCGGGTAGAGGAACCACAACCTGTCTGTCAAAGCGACCGGGGCGCAACAATGCCGGATCCAAAACGTCGGGGCGGTTGGTGGCTGCAAGAACGATAACGCCGTCTTTGGGATCAAAACCGTCCATTTCCACCAGCAACTGGTTGAGAGTCTGCTCTCGTTCGTCATGGCCGCCACCGAAGCCCGCACCGCGAGCCCGTCCCACCGCATCAATTTCGTCAATGAAAATAATACAAGGAGCCAATCGTCGCCCTTCGGAAAACAGGTCGCGAACACGGCTGGCACCCACACCGACGAACATTTCCACGAAATCGCTTCCGGAAATGTGCAAAAATTCAACTCCGGCCTCTCCGGCAACAGCCCTTGCCAAAAGGGTTTTTCCCGTTCCCGGATCTCCCACCAAAAGAACGCCTTTGGGAATTTTCGCTCCCAAATCGGTGTATTTTTTGGGATGTTTCAAAAAGTCCACCACTTCGAAAAGCTCTTTTTTGGGCTCGGCATGGCCGGCCACATCCTCGAAAGTAACCTTTTTCTTCTTGGGATCGTAGCGCCGCGCGTTACTTTGGCCGAATTTCATTCCGTTATCGCTTTGAATGGCATTTTGTCGCATCATCATCAAAATGAGTACGAACATGAAAATTATGGGTAAAAATCCGGCAAGACGACTGATCAATCCCGGGGATGATGTTTCCCCGATTATTTGAACGCCCTTTTTCTGCAAAAGAGGCATTAAAGTGGTGTCGTCATAGGGAATTACGGATTTAAACGAAATATCACCGGTTTCGCCGCGGTATTTTCCCATGATTTTAACGCCGTCGATTATTCGGACGGAAACAACCTTTCCGTTTTCAATTTGGTTCAAAAAGTCCGAATAGGACAGTCCCGGAACATTGTTGTCGGATTTGCGAAAAATGAGAAAAAATATTAAGGCCGCGATGGCAAAAATAAAAAGTCCGAGCCCGAACCCGCCTCCCATTGGCGGCTCATTTACGAATTCCTGTTTTCCTCCGGGCTTTTTGCGATTTTTAGCCATTTTGTTCTCCCGTCTGCTTTAATAATCCTGTTTTTTGCAAAAAACATTTTGCCTAAAATTCCAAAGGGCATTTCCCCATGTTCCAGGATCAAAACCTGTGGGCGTAAATCCGCGGGGATTTTCCACTCCGCAAGAATTTTAAAAATCGATTTTTCCTTTCCTTCAGCGAATTGGAATTTATCCGTTTTTCTCACCTGCCTTACGGAAAAGGGGAAAAATCTTTCCGGAATTTCAATCGCATGGGGAAAATACTCGTCTCTCACTTCGAAAGAAAAACGAGGATTTTTAAAAATTCCTACACTATAAATATACACTGAATCAAAAAAAAATTCTACCTCTTTTTGCAAAAAAACATAGATTATTTTATTTTTTTTTTCGATTTTCAGATTTTTGAAATGAATCCGAGGTGTGTTTCCGCAAATTGAGTTCAAAGCGGCGGAAGAAACACGAAAATCCGCATTTAGGCGAGAAAAAACACGGAGAAAAACCTGCCTTTTCGCGGCAAGGGGCAGACCTTCGAATCTTCCGCGGTGGATAAGAGCCACTCCCTGCATTGGAAAAGCCACGGGGCATTTTTTCATCAAAACCCTTGTGGCATCCCGGTCGTAACGAATTTTTTCCGCCGATGTAATCAAGGCGTTTTTCCACGTGGGAAGCGTCTCATCCAGTTTGGGAACAATAAGGTTGCGAATTTTGTTTCGCAAAAAACGGTTTTCCCCATTGGTGGAATCTTCCCTGAAGGTGAGGGATTTTCCCCGTAAATAGGCGAGGATGGAACTTTTTTCCACCGACAAAAAAGGTCGCATAAATATTTTATTCCGCGCCTTAATTCCGGTAATTTCCCTGCCGGATAAAAATTGCATCAAAAGGGATTCCAACAAATCGTCCTTGGTGTGAGCGGTAAAAATTACGTCCAGAGATAAATCCTCGGCTTTACGGCGGAAGAATGAATATCGCAAAAACCTTGCTCCATCCTCCACGCCCCTTTTCCTGGTTGCGGCAATTTTTGCCACTTCATTCTTTTGGGCAAAATAAATCTCACAGGGAACACCGCGGCTGCGACAAAGACTTTCCACGAACATGGCATCGGAACGGCTTTCCTCACGCAACCCGTGATCCACCGTTAATGCCACGAGAAAAAAGTCGCATTTTTTTTGTAAATCCGCCAAAATGTGAAAAAGTGCCACGGAATCGGAACCGCCGGAAACAGCAATACCAATTCGGGCACCTTTTTTTAGAGACAAAACAGTTGACGCAACTGTATTTTCGATAAACCTCAACGGCTATCAGGAATTCTTAACAACTCGGGCAACCACTACGTCGTCGTTGCTCAAAACCGTAATTTTTTTGTCAAGACCAATGTCTTTTACCTTGATAACTTCACCCAAGGCCAAGTTATCCACATTTACCACAATACGAACGGGCAAATCGGCGGGAAGACAGGAAATCTGAATGGTCGGTTTTGCAGCTTCGAAGACACCACCTTGGCGTACACCGATGGGGTTTCCCTCAACCTGTACCTTAATGTTGGAAATTAAGGGTTTGTCTTCATCGATTACATGAAAATCCACGTGCAAGTTGCGATCTTTTATAATATCATATCGTGTATCTTTAATGAAAGCAATGGATTTTTTGCCGTCAATGTCCAAATCCACAAGGGTGGTGGGCGTTGCTTGCTTCCAAACCTTTGTAAATTCCTTTTCATCGATACTGATCATTGTGGATTTACCCTTGGAGTTATAGGCAATGGCCGGCAACGAACCTGCGGCACGCAATCTTTTCGCTACACCTTTTCCACTTTCTGTTCTGGTTTTTGCAATAATCTGCATTCGTTCCATCTTTTAACCTCGACAATAAAATAGTACTAAATCGCGCTTTTTCGTGAGATTAAAAAATGCGCGAAAAAAAATCTGGGACGGCAGGATTCGAACCTGCGGAATGACGGCACCAAAAGCCGTTGGCTTACCACTTGCCGACGTCCCAATTTTTAAAACATTTCCGGACAGACTCAACCGTCGGGTGTGTTTGCAAATGCCTCCAAAATCTTCGCCTGCAATGAATTGCGAAACTCCGAATTAATCGGATGCACTATATCGCGATATTCACCAGTGCGCGTCTTAGAAGCGGGCATTGCTATGAAAAGCACCGAGTCTTTGTCTTCAATTATTTTGATATTGTGTACAACAAAACAATTGTCGAAAGTGATGGTCGCAAATCCTTTAAGGTTCCCACCTGTCTCCATTTTACGAACTCGGACTTCCGTGACTTCCATAAAACTCTCCTTTCCGTTATTCCAACGAAATACTAGCCGGCATAAACAGCATTTATGCCTTGATCTAAAAAAGTTTTTGTGACATTTTTAGCTTGTTGCGCAGTGCTAAAAACACCAAAACATGCACTGCCTGAACCACTCATACAAGCGAATTCTGCATCGTAATCCAGAAGCATCGCAATGTTCTTTCGAACCTGCGGTACCTTCTGTTCAACGATTGGTAAAAAACTATTCGAAAATCGCCAATTTCTCGGTTCATTCTCAAACTCGTTTTTCAAACTACGCAAGGACAAAGCACAATTACGCAATGGTACTTTGTCGAAAGTAGTGTAGGCTTCGAGCGTGGAAACGCCCTCGTTGCACAGCACAATCACAAAATGTAAATCACGTCCTTGCGACAAAGGTTGAATAACTTCACCTCTGCCAGTTATAATCGCGAACTTGAAATTGTACACAAAAAAGGGAACATCACTTCCAATGGACAGAGCCATCTCAGCAAAATCCTGTTGGGACAAATTCGTTTTGAAAAGCGAATTTAACGCCCGCAACATGGCGGCACCATCAGAGGAACCACCACCAAGACCCGCTTGTGAAGGTATTCGTTTTTCCAAACGAACTTCAACTCCGCAATGTACGCCGGTTTTGGCACAAAAAACGTCATAAGCACGGGTGATTGTATTTTCTTTCGGTAAATTCATGTTGGAGCAGAGTACAACACAACCCGGTTTGTCGTTTTTCGTGACGAGAAGGTCATCACAAAGATTCACTTTTATAAAAACACTTTCTATGTCGTGATAGCCATCCTCACGACGGGGTAAAACATTTAAATGCAAGTTTATCTTCGCATATGCACTTTCCCTGCACACTTCAAACACACTCAATTTTATCATATCTAAAAAAATATGTCAAGCGATTTTTTTAAAAATATTGAAAAAAAACAAAAAAAAACGGTGTTTTTTAGGTAAAAAATAATGTTTTTTCCTATCTGACGGGATAAAACCCCGTTTTATTAAACAAAAACGTCGTCTATGTTAATTACTGCACAGTATTTTTTGTCATATTCGGAAAGTTTTTTCTTGAAAGCATCCTTTAATTCCCTGTCGGTGAGAGGGAGGCCGTAGGGACGAACGGCATCGAAAATTACGTTGGTTCGTTTTTCCCCGGAAACCGTCCGTAAGTCGTGAATGGTTAAATCCTTGTGGATTTCCCCGGCAATTTGGGAAATAAGGGTTTTCAACATGGCAATTTCCGGATTTTTGGTGTCGATGGGATCCAAATGGATGGTCACTTGGCAGTTAAATTCGTTGCTCAATCGAATTTCCAAATCGTCGATTAACTCGTGGGCTTTGAAAACGTCGCTGTAACCGTCCACTTCCGCATGGAGGCTGACCATTTTCCGTCCGGGACCGTAATCGTGTACCACCAAGTCGTGGATTCCGTAAATTCCCTCATCGGACATAACGAAGTTTTCTATTGCGCGGATAAATTCCTTTTCGGGAGGAACACCCAAAAGGGGATTTATTGTGTCAATAATGCTTTCGACGCCGCTTTTCAGAACGAAAACGGCCACGACAATTCCCGTTATTCCGTCAATGGGAATGTGGGGGAAATAAAGGGCCGCAATGCTTGAAATTAAAACCACCACGGTGGAAACCATGTCGCTTAGACTATCCTTTGCCGTGGCTTCCAAGGTGAGGGAACCGGTTTTTTTACCCAGTGAATGGTTGTAAATGTACATATAGAACTTTACAGCCACGGAAATTATTAAAATGAGGGCCGTAACCGCTGTTGTTTCCAGCTTGATTGGTGAAATAATGGCCTTTATTCCGTTGGTGAGCAATTCCACACCTAAAAGCAGAATTAGGAATGACACCAAAAGGCCGGAAACGTATTCCCCCCGTCCGTGGCCGAAGGGATGGTCCGCATCCGGTTTTTTGTCGGAAAGTTTGAAACCGATTATGGATATGACGGAGGCGCCCGCATCGGAAAGGTTGTTGAAGGCATCGGCCACAATGGCCACGGATTTTGAAATAATTCCTGCCAAAAGTTTCAGAGCGAAAAGAACTATGTTCAGTGCAATTCCCACGGCTCCGCAAATCACACCGTATTTTATGCGAACTGCGGAATCGTTGAAATTTTTATAATCGGGAATAAATATTTTTGCCAAAAAGGAAATCACCTTTACCTCTTTATAACTTTAATGTTCCGTAACGGTTCTTCATTGAAATTATACGGCAAAAAATTATTTAGGTCAAGATTTCAATGGGGAATTTCGGTTTTTATCAAAAAAATCCTTCGCTACGTTTAAAATACGACTTTTTGCTTCTTCAATGGTGCAGTTTAAGGAAAGACCGGCTGCATTTTTGTGCCCTCCGCCACCCAGTTCCGCGGCAATGGCACTGACATCGAAATGTTCCACGGAACGAAAACTGCTTACGGAAATGGATGGTTCTCTGTCATCTTGTCGGATGAACAAAACGGCTTCAACGCCTTTTATGCAGAGTAATTGGTCGTAAAGGGTGGCAGTGTCGCGATTGTTGCTTCCGAATCTTTTCGCCACATCCTCTTCTTCGCAAATGCAAATCAATTTGTCGTCAAAAAGAAATTCCATTCGAGAAAACATTTCTCCCAGCCATTTTCGGCTTTCAGCAGGTTTTCCCGAAGAGATTATTCCATAGGTGCGTTTCGGATTTGCCCCGGACTGTACCAGTCGGGAAGCGGCTTCAAAAATAGGGCCGCTGTCATCTTCTAAATAGCGAAAAAAGCCGGAATCCGTGCAGAGGCCGAAAAAAAGCACCTTGGCAATGTTTTCGGGGATTTTACCGACAATTTTTTCGTAAATGAGTTGGACCAAAAAACAGGTTGCCGGGGATTTGGGGCGAATAATGGAAAAATCTTCGGATGCATCCGCGGTTTTGTGATGATCGATGATGAATCGGGGATAATCCGCAACACTGTCCGCCACGTTACCCAGTCGGTGAAGTTCCGAACAGTCTGCGATAATAACCGCCGAGTCATTTTTGTCCAAATCCGGAACTTCCGAGGTAAAATGTTTTTCAAAAATAAGGGTTTCTTCCTTTACAAAGGGACCTGCCGAAACCAAAAAAGCCTGTTTGCCCATTCGGTTCAATAAATCCGCAAGGGCAATGGTGCTGCAAAGGCAATCTCCGTCCGGACCCTTGTGTCCCACGATGATGAAATTATTGTAGCAAGAGACGAAATTCGTAAATTTTTTAATGTCATTTTCACAAACCATGATAACCTTCCTTTAAGTAGAAATCGATTTTTTCTTCAAGTTTTTTTATAAAAGCCGTTTTGGGCTCTTCGGAGGAAAATATTTGGGTAAAATCCTTCATTGTGGGACTTACCAATGGATAAAATCGGGGATAAAGGCTTCGCATTTTTTCTTCTCCGCCGGAAATGTCCCCTTCCGCCTGTAAAAGGGGAAGGTGTTTTTTCATTTCGGCGAAATGGTGATGTATGGATTCGGCCATTTTTTTTCCGTCGATGGGAAGTGATTTTTCTTCATCAAAACGGAGAATTCTTTGGATTTTTTCCTTTTCTTCGGGACGGTTCAGAATCTTATCCGGAGAACAGTGATTCATCCCTGCGATTTTTAATCCCTTTTGGCTTACGGCAAAGGTTTTTACATCTTTGTGCTTTTCAAAATGGCTTTCAAACCACCAAGCATACATGGAAAAACGGGAATCTGTAACCACCGGTTTGCCACCTGTTGAAGTGCCGATTACGGGATTTCCGGAAAAAAATGCGGAAACGTTGAAGTTTTCCGCCGGAAGCAGCCGCCATGAAGTTTTGTGGGCGCGCTCTTCGAAGGTGCTTCCGGAAAAATGGGTTTTGTTATCGGGAAAAGAAAGGTCCAATCCTGCGATGTAAATTTCATTGCAACCTAAAAAACGGACAAAATCCCAGGCCGTTGTTGCCACCGAACCGCCGGAACCCAAGGCGCCGAAAATTTCCCCTTGGCTTTCGCAAAATTTCGCCAAAGGATAAAGGGATGAACAAAGGAAAGTTTTTGCAAATTTTTTTCTGAAAATGGCAGGAAATGCGATTATGTCCGTAATTAAAACCGATTGGGAAGTGTCCGAGGCGGCAATGTGGCAAAAATTCCAGTATTGGGCATCTGTGGAGACTACAAAATCGGGAATTAGGCCGTTTCGGTGACAGAATTGCAATGCGGTGTCGCAACAAACGGTGACGCAACGATTTTTCAGCCGAGAAAGTTTTGGGGCAATTTCGTCCAAAGTGGGCCCTGCGCAAATTACGAAGGCCGGCAAGTCGGAAACTCGGTTTTCCAGCAGAGAAACCGGCAAACATTTTTTCGCAGAAGAAAGGTTTCGGAAAAAATTTCTCAGCCACAATTTTTTAAATTTTTCCAAAGTGGCTTCGTTGATTTCCTTTTTCTTAACGTTTCTGTCCAGAAGCGTAAAAAGGCTTTGAAAATATTCTTGGGAATGAAGTTTGAAAAGGTCAAAATTAAAAAAATAGTAGCGTTCAATTCCCGATGTTTCCAAAATTTGCAAAACTGTATTCGGGGATGAGTTTATTAAAAGAACACAATTTTTGTGTTCAAAGAAGGCTTGAAAGTCGTGGTGAAAAAAGGCCCAAAATACCAATTCCGGATGCCATTCCACCGCCACAATCCTTTTGTCTTTGTGAATTTTGGCAAATTCCGTTACGCCATAGCCCAAACCGAAACCGAAGAAAACTCCGCCGCAGCAGTTTCGAATTTTTTCGTCGGCAACAATTTTTTTTCCCTCCGCTCCGGGATTATATCCGGAATGCAGGGATTTTCCCCGAGTCGTGGCGGTTTTTTCCCCATTTTTTGCCGCAGTCACAGTGAGTTCGAATTTTTTTTCAATGTCCGATATGGCTTCTTCAACGAGTTTTTCATCGGTGGCGGCTAAAAAGTTGTAATGGGAAGAAAGTTCGCTGTAAAGTTGGGGAAATCGGGATGAAAATCCGGCAATGTTTTTATTCCAAATAGAGCTCAATTTTCATTCCTTCCGTAATGGGAGTTCCGGGTGGAGGATTTTGAGCATATACCCAGCCTTCACCGTTTATTACCACGTTGAGGTTTGGTATTTCTATCAGATACGCCAATTCCTTTTTCGATAATCCTTCGAAATCGGGCAGGACCGATCCCACCCTTGCCGCAGTAATTTGGGGAATGGAAATTACTCCGGAATGAGTTACTCGAATGGAATTTTCTCGGTTCAATCCGATGTGATCGGTTATAATGTCTGCGGCCTTTTGAATCACCGGTGCCACAATGCGTCCTGCATAGGTTTCTCCCCGTGCCTTCGTTATGGCGATGTACAAAATCACCTGGGGATTTTCCACCGGGAAAACCGCCATACAGTTCGACAAAAAGTCTTCCGTACTGTAACCGCCCCGTTTGGTGTCCAACATTTGTGCCGTTCCGGTTTTTACACCCACGGAAACGTCTTGCAAAGCCGCACGGTGTCCCGTTCCCACTTGGGCCGTTCCTGCCATACAGTTGAGAATGTACCGTGCTGTGTTTTCCTTTAAAATGGCCGG
>JAFNZQ010000070.1 GCA_017382775.1 Spirochaetaceae bacterium | reverse complement strand
TCGGAAATTTCGTCACTTTCGTCAGCGGCGGTCTCGTCTGTCTCGTCATCGCCAATTTCGTCGCTGTCAGCGGAGAATTCGTCTGTTTCGTCAGCTGCGGTTTCATCAGCGGTGGTGAAAAATTCTTCAGTGGGAAGATCGTTCCAATCGGGTAGGACATCCAAATTGTCAAAGGAAAGGTTGTCGATTATATCATCGAAATCTTCTTCGCTGAGTTTCACCGGTTTTGAAATGATAATTTCACTTTCAGATGCATCTTCATCTTGGGAAGAAGCTTCATCGGAAGCATTGGCAATTTTCGTAGCTTCCTCTTCCAAATCCAGGTGGGGCGTGGTGGAACGGGTTTTAAATGAGGGAGGCTCCTGAGGCCAACCGTCGGCAAAATCTTCGGAATCATCTTCAACGTATGTGGAAGTGGGTAATTGGGAAACAACGGCCTTCTCGCCCCGATCGCGACGGATACTAACTTCCTTACCCAATGAGAATAAATCTTTTTCGAACTCTTCCAGTTGATTAAATCCCGGCATATCTACCTTTAAAAATCGGCATTTTTTTTATTGGACTTTACATAACTCATCCCGCATTAAGTTGGATTCGTCCAATTCTGCCACTTCCATCTTCCCATATTCCTTTTTATATTCCTGCAAATTTCGCTCCTTCAATGAAGAGAGAATTTTGCGTTGTTTAATTGCTTCGGTGAGGACCTGTTGCTTTTGGGCAACCACGGAATTTGCCTTCTCAATTTGCCCTTCCAAGGCCCTTTGCTCATATTGCATACGTTCCACATAACTCATTACATAAAAAACGCTGTTGGGATCATCGTTGTTAATATAATTTTGCACTTCATCCCGCTTTTTAATGGTGTCGGCCAACTCGTTTTCCAAGCGATAAACCTCGGAAACGGCTCGTGCTAAATCAAGTTTTGCTTCTTCCTCGGCAAAACTGCGAAGATTTAAAATTTTTTCGAACTTGAAGGCAAACTTTTTCAAAGAGCTTCCTCCTCCGGTATTTCCACACCGGAAACAGCGGCCAACTTGGCAATGGTTTCGGCGTAGGGAGCTTTGTCGTCTTCTTCTTGTTGTAAAAATTCGTCTATGGCGGGATGCATGGCAATGGCGGCATCAATTTCCGCACTGGCACCTTTTTTGTAGGCACCCACGTTTATCATGTCGGCATTTTCCCGATAGACAGCCATGTTTTTCACCAAAACTTTCCGTGCCTTTTTTGTTTGAGGGCCGGTTATGCGATTTTGCAATCGGCTAATGCTGTGTTGCATATCAATGGCGGGATAATGTGCCCGTTCGGATAATTCTCGACTGAGAACGAAGTGGCCATCCAAAATACCTCGGGCCGTATCGGAAACAGGTTCATCAAAATCATCACCGTCCACCAAAACGGTGTAAATTGCGGTGATGGCCCCTTGTTTGCAGGTTCCGGCACGTTCCAAAAGTCGTTGCATATCGGAAAAAACGCCGGGAGTGTAACCGCCTTTCACCGCAGGTTCTCCGGTGACAACGCCGATTTCCCGCTTGGCTTTTGCAAAACGGGTGATGGAATCCACCATGAGCATAACGGATTTTCCACGGTCACGGAAAAATTCCGCAATGGCCGTGGCGGTATAAGCGCCCCGAACCTTGGACAATGGAGGCTGATCACCTGTGGCCACCACAATAACGGAACGCTTCAAGCCCTCCGGACCTAAATCTCTGTTCAAAAAGTCGTTTAATTCTCGCCCACGTTCTCCAATGAGCGCTATGACGTTCACATCGGCGGAAGTGTTGCGAGCAATCATACTTAAAAGTGTGGATTTTCCCACACCGGAACCGGCGAAAATACCCACACGCTGCCCTTCTCCCATGGTTAAAATTCCGTCGATGGCACGAATGCCGGTGGAAATACGTCGGGAAATTTCCGGACGCTCATAGGCAGGTGGCGGAGAGGACAAGGCAGGATAGTAGGCCTCCGGTGCGATTTCGCCCAAACCGTCCACGGGCTTTCCCACACCGTCAAGGACACGTCCCAAAAGGGAAAATCCCACGGGAACGCTCAAAACGGAACCGGTTGCAACCACGTCGCAACCGATTTCCAGCCCAACAAAGTCGTCAAATGCCATGAGTTGCAATTTTGAACCGGACATTGCCACGACTTCGGCAGTCACGCTTTTTTGCGAATCGGGAAAAAAAATGTTGCAAACTTCACCGATGACAGCACGAGGCCCCTCACTTTCTATAACCATGTCGTGAATGGCGGTGACATGGCCCACGGAGCGCATAATCACCGTATCGTTTACTGCATCAATGTATTTTGCAAAATCTGTCATTTAGCCGCTCCCGTTGCGGCATCGAAAGCGTCTTCGGCTCTCTCTTTGGTGTTGGTGGGCGGTGAAGAAATATTGGCGGATTTTCGAGTTTTTCGCACAGGAGAAAGCTCGGAAATACGCTGTTCCAAAACGGAAAGCTGGGAAGAAATTCTGGCATCGATGGAGCCAAAATCCGTTTCCACAACGCAACCGCCCACATCCACGGATGTATCTTCAATAATTGTGACGTTTTGATTTTTCTCCAACATATCGATAAATGTGGATTTTTGCTTGGTGGTTAATTCCAAATCCGCCAAATTAACGTGGATTATAACGTCGCCTTTACGTTTTACCTTCTTCAAGGCTTCGCAAATGTTTTCCACCACAACGTCCCGTTGGTTTTCGGAAATTGTTTTCACCACCTTACGGGCGATGAGGAGAACCAAGTCGATAACCTGGGCCTCGGCATCTTCCAAAACCTGTTCGCGACTGTCGGCGATACGTTCAATTATTGTATGTACTCGTTCCACAAGGCGTTTGGCTTCGGTAAAACCGGCATCGTAGCCTTCTGTTCTTCCGGCCTCGGCGGCTTCGAACTTTGCTTCATTAAAAACGGCTTCTTTTTGGGCCATGGCTTCATCAATAATTTCTTGGGCACGAACCTTGGCCTCTTCCATGATTTTTTCCACATCCTCATCGGCTCGGGCACGCAAGGAAGAGGATTCCATTTTCATTTCGGAAATTTCGGCTTCCACCTGTTCATGGGCATCGGCAATTATCTGTTGGGCCTCTTCTTCCGCCTGACGCATCATTTCGGCCTTGCGATTTTCCCAATCGGCCATCCATGCTTCCGCTTCCCGCCGCAAATCCTCCACGGTGGGACCGTCGTAAACCTGCACTTCCTCGGTATCGGCTTTAACAGGCGCCACATTTTCAAAATTAGAAACTTGCAGCGTTATTGCACTCTGTACGGGAACGAATTCATTAGCCCTCAAAACAACTTTCGCCATAAAAATCTCCTACATAACCAATTCGTCTTCGCCACCGCGAGCGATGATGATTTCGCCGGCTTCTTCCAAACGCCGAATAATGGCAACAATTTTCTGTTGAGCCTCTTCCACATCCTTGACACGAACGGGCCCCATGAATTCCATGTCGTCTTTCAACATGGCTGCGGCACGTTTTGACATATTGCGGAAAACCTTGTCTTGAACTTCCGCATCCACGGACTTTAAGGCTTTGGAAAGCTCAGCAGTGTCAACTTCACGCATAACGCGCTGAATGGAACGGTCGTCCAACATAACGATATCTTCGAAAACGAACATTCGTTTCTTGATTTCTTCTGCCAAATCCGGATCGTCTTCTTCCAAAACTTCCATAATAGTTTTTTCCGAGGAACGATCAATCATGTTGAGAATTTCAACAATACTTGCAACGCCACCGGCTGTGGTGTAGTCTTCGCTGGAAAGGGAAGACAATTTCTTTTCCAAAACCCGCTCGATCTCCCGCAAAACGTCAGGAGCCGTAGTTTCCATAGTGGCGAGACGTTTTGCAACTTCGCTTTGAATTTCCGGCGGCAAACTGTTCAACACAACAGCGGCCTTTGCCGGATCCAAATATGCCAGAATCAAGGCAATGGTTTGAGGATGCTCCTGCTGAATAAAGTTAATTAAGTGAACGGGATCCGTTCGTCGAATTGCATCGAATGGACGCACCTGCAATGAGCTGGTTAATCGGTTTATAATATCGATGGATTTTTGATTTCCGAAGGATTTTTCCAAAACTTCCCGGGCATAATCGATACCGGCGGTGGTGATGAAGTTTTGAGCAGTCATCAATTCCCTAAATTCGTCGAAAATTGCGTCTTTAAATTCCGGCTCCACCGCTTCCAATCGGGCAACTTCAAAGGTTAAGGCTTCAACCTCATCTTCCCGCAGAAATTTGAAAATACTGGATGCCATGTCGCTGCCCAGTGACACTAAAAAAATAGCCGCTTTTTGTTTACCGGAAAGATTCTTAAAATCTTTCACCGCAGACTTTTCCTTTTGACCTGCCATTTATTCCTCCATCAGCCAAGTGCGAATGAGCAATGCCACATCTTCGGGATGTTCCCTTGCCAATCCCATTACAGCTTCCAAATCATCTTTACGTTTACGTTCTTCCACGCTCATGGAAACTTCCATGTTGCGACTTTCCTGTTCAAACATGGCGCGATTTCGTCTTTCTTGTTGTTCTCGAAGCATTTGCTCTTCTCTCTGTCGACGTTTTTCTTCCAGATGATGAGCAATCACTTTGATTA
>JAFNZQ010000069.1 GCA_017382775.1 Spirochaetaceae bacterium | reverse complement strand
CCTATGTTCAAACGGCAGATTGGCTGCGGCAATTTGTACACCTTCCCTTTCATCGTATATGCGGACGGTTTTTCACCATGGAAAATGGGCATAATATTTGTCAAATGGAATCCATTGCGGAGGAATTACCTGAGTTTGCTAAAATTTTGTGTAACGTGCCTAAAATACAAGGTGGATTTTTAGAGGCTTTGACACTGTTTGCAAACAAAGATATAATAAAAGCCAATGAAGAATATTTTTCCGACTCCACACCCCGTACGTCAATAACCAACAACAGTGATATTTATCGTCAAAGCGTTAAAATGATTGACGAACTTCGGTTTATTAAAAATTTTACCAAAACCGTGCCAATCACCGACATTTGTTCCGTCGTTTTCGAAGACTATTATTGGGCACCTCAACAATTGGATGGCGTGGAAAACTGGTTCTTCACCTTCAAAGCCCAATGGAAAACATTTTTCGAAGGTATTTGGGACAGTATGACCATAGGGCAAAAAAAAGAAAAGTCCTTTGCCAAAGAAAGTGCCTTTTTTTCTCTCCACTCCCCACCAATGTTGGAAAGTCGACCTTGGGAAGCGGCCTGGTGTGATGTTTCATTTAAATATGAGTTTTCACTGGGATTTTTACCGGAGTTTTTTAAGCAATTCGGTGAATTCATGGGAACTAATTTGAAAATTCTTCTCACCGAGGGAGAATTTTCCCTTAAAAAGAATCGCATTGAATTTACCGATGCCATTAACATATTCAACCATTTGGAAGTATCAATGTCCACAGTGGCATACGATTTGCTACCCCAAGGAGATATTGGCAACGTTTTTTTGAAAGCGGAAGAAACGGACAATCACACTTTACAAGAACGAAGTCATCTTGCCGGCACGGTGGCAAAATTTGCTAAAACAGCCGAGGTTCTCATCGAAGACTTTATAAGAATGGCAGACACATTGATAGCCGTATTGGGAGGAATCCTATCCAACACAAAAAACGGAGATTACGAAAGCATTTACAATCTAAACACGATTCAAGGTCCGGGAAACACGCAATTCCATGAGAATCTTCTGAAAATCAGAAAGATTCTCAAGGATGGCAAAGACATCCTTTCAGATATCTATGAGTTGGAGAAAACCGCAGAAAGCAATTAAGCCTTTCCTTGTTTTGCCAAAAGGTCGCGTAAGTCCACTTCCAATTGTTGAGAGAAAGTTTTTAAGTTGTCGGAATAATCCTTCACATCGGTTATCATGGAAAGCATTTGATCCAACATTTTAAGCAACTCGTTTCCGCCCATCGCCTGCTCTTCCAAGGCTGAATGGAATTCATCGGTTTGATGAGTCATCACATCCACCAACTCCAACATTTCGTCGAAGACTTTACGCTCTTCCACGGCAGCCAACAGAGTTTGATCAATTCGTTCCTTGGATGTTTTAAGAACTTGGGAAATGCTCTTTGCCTCTTTTCCGGCATTTTCCGCCAATTTACGTATTTCATCGGCAACAACGGCAAATCCAAGTCCCAATTCACCGGCGTGAGCAGCCTCAATGGCGGCATTCATGGCTAGAAGGTTTGTTTGGCTGGCAATGCTTTGAATCACGGTACTTGTTTCCACAAGTTCCTTGGCATCATCGGCTACTTCTGAAATATGGTCATTTACTCCGGAAAGTCCGTCCAATCCCATTCGGGAAATTTCGCCAAATCGGGAATTTACCTCGAAGTTTTTGTCGGAAGTTTTCTTCAATGCATCAACGTTGCGAACCATTTGTTCCACAGAAGCGGAAGATTCCATTGTACAAGTTGACATTATGGAAGATTTTTCCACAAGAACATCAACACGCTTGTGCAAATCGTTCACTTTGTTAAGAATATTTTGTGCAACATAGGAGAAGCGTTTTTCAGCCTCAGCCGACTTTGTTTTCTCTTCACGCACAACGTCAATGAGGTAATAATGGCAGTTTGAAGGAACGGCCCATCCATTGAAAATTGCAAGGGCATGATCGTAGCAGGTATCGAAACCGCAAGCTCCGCAATCGGTATGACGCCAATCCTGGTTGGTCTTGTTGAGAGAATTAAAGGCCTTGTCAATCTCGGAAAGAGTGGGTTGCATTACAATGGATCTGCAAATCTCACCTCTATCAACAAATTCTCGGCGGAAAGAAACCTTTCTCCACTCGGAATCCAATCCCGCAGATAATGCACTGCCGCCTTTTTTGAACACTCCACCGGATGAACCACGTTTCAGTTGCTCTTGAATTCGTTTTTCAACTGCATTTTCCAATTTAATAACCGGCATTTTGGCCTTACCGGAACCGGCACAGGTGAAACATCCGGAACTGCAAGAAAGACAGTCAATTAACTTATATTTTTGGGGGAAAATACCGGCCTTTACATTTTTCGCCAAATCTTTCAAAAATGTGTAAACGTTATCCTTGCCGGAAACAATGTGGGTCCAATCTTTGGCATCCGGCAAAATATTCTCAAGACAGCGGAGAAGACCGCCGGCTTCAGAAGCGGCAACTCCGATTTTACCCTCTTCACCATCGAAAGGTGTTTTAGCATATCCTTGCAAATTGATATCTTTATCACGGATGTAATCAAAAAGTGATTTGAAAGTTACATTATACTTACCAAGTTTAATGTCGTCAAATTCATGGGTTTTTGAATAACATGGAGTAATGGCCACAAGGGGTAAACTTTCACATTCGGGATAGGTGGCTCGTATCCACTGCATTGTCATGTGCATGGGCGAACCCACGGGAGCGAGGTATTCCATAAGTTCCGGGTGATAAAGTTGTATGTAGTCCACAACGGATGAACAGGAAGAAGAAATAACCAACTGAGGATTTTCGGTTTTTATAAACTTTGCCACACCGGTGGCAGTTAATTCAGCACCAAAGGATGCATCAAAAACTTTTGCGGCACCCATTGTCTTCAACATTCCGTTGAAAAAAAGCAAATCCTCATCCAACAATCCGGCAGCAGCAGGATCCAATACGGCAATAAACTTTTCTCCACGAGAATAAAGGGCCAAAAATTCTTCAATATCATCATGGCCAACGCGAGCTTTAAAGTCACAAACTGTGATACATTCACCACATGCAACACAAAGGTCCTTATCAACTAAAGCGAGATAACCGGAAACTCGTTCCTCGCCAAAATGGTTTGAAAATTTTACCGGACATTCCTTAACGCATCGCCTACAACCGGCACAGCGTTCCGCTTCAGTTTTGATTACAGATATTAAGCCTTCGTTCATAAAAACTCCTCATGTTATTGTATCACAAAAAAAATATTTTGTCAAGGGTTTTAAAAATTTAAATAGTGAATATCAAGATTTTCGACATTTTTTTACATAAAATTGATGTTATTTAAGGCAAAATGCCTCAATTAAATTCACGCCGTCATTTTGAACCACATAATCCGACATTTCTTCATGGACAACATTGCCACCCGTTGTTTTAAAAACCAATTTGACGGAATGATACCCCGGTCCCACATGGAAGCCACCCACATAGGCATGGGCCGGCAGGAAATGGGAAATACGCGTATCGGCTTCCTCAATTAAAACCGATGATATGGCAGAAATGGTATCGATAAAACTCATTAAAAGACTTTGCTCTTCATCTTCTTCCTTGGTTTGTTCAGCTATGGATGCCGCAATGGCTCGGCTGACAGCACGGGCCACGGCTCTGGCTCGAATAACCGCCGTTTCGCTTTTAAATGTTTCCAAAGCAATGTTTTCAATGCTTTCAAGCAAGTCCAAATTCCCCATTTTTTTTCCATCAACGTACACTTCCACCACAGATATTTGGCTACCCCGTTTTCTCATTCTCGGATAGGAAACTTTGATTGATCGTTCCCCCACGGTGAAATAATAATCTTCGCCGTATTTTACAGGTGAACGACCGGTAAAGGCAACAATATTAAGTCGAAACTTTCCCGATGGCGGAGTTTCCAGTTCCTCGTCCAATGAGGGTGGCGTAGGAATTTTTCCGTAGATGCGAGGCTGGGTTTTCATGTAGGTTTCCAAGGCCTTTCGGGATACTCGGGCATTGGAAATGTCATCTTCACATCGGTACATCAACATGCTCAAATATGAAGCCAAGGCCGATCCGTAAAATTCCGTGGATTCCATTTTATCGGTGACAACACCGGATGCACGGTTTTTATTGTCAAGTTCGGAAAGTTGTTTAGCATATTTTGTTTTCAGCAATTTTGTTTTATTGTCCATGCGACGAATTTCCACGAAGGCACTGTCATCATTATTTTGCTTCATATAATTTAAAGCTTTGAAAAGGTTTATGTACAGGTCTTCATAGTCGGCGCCGCTATATTTCATAACAGTGTCATTCAACAAAAATGCTCCGATGTTTTCGGTTATACTGACACCGTAGAGTTTTTCTATCTCAATTTCGGCAGCGGACAGGGTTTTATTGGATTCGCTGTATCTTCCGGCATAGTGTTCCAGCATTCCCAAATCCAAATCGTGGAGAACCTTATCGGTGGAGGAGGAATACAACAATCGGCTGTTTGATTTTAGGGTTTCCACGGCTTCGCTGTAATCGTTCTCAAAAAGGCATGCATCGATAATGCTGTAATCGGCAAAAGAAACACAGGAAGTAAACAGAAACAGGGAGAAAGCAATTCTGACTAAATGGGAAATCCTCATTTTAATAACGTACGGATGACCGAGTTATCAATTTTTTGATGGAGGAATCATCTCCTACCCAAATCTTTTTATGAGTTTCCACATCGATGAGTTCCGCATTTACATAGTAGGTACGCACCGTTTCCGAACCATTGCTGTCCACAATGGAGCGAACAGTTCCCTGCAAAATAAAGTCAGCGGCAACTTCGTTTGCCAACCGTTTTGCGGTCTCTTCGCTGGAATAAGTTTGTTGTTCAATGCGTTCTTGTCGAATTTCGGCCCGTTCGTCGGAGGATGCCACAAACTCCGCCTTTCCGCTGTTAAGAATGGCAGCTTCAAGGCGTTTGATTAAAATACCGGTGTCGATGTGTTCATCACTTCTGTTTTTGAAGGTTCCCATTATAATCACCGGCAATCGACCTGTTTTAGCGGCAAATTCAGAAATACGTACGGATCCCAAACATTGTTCAATGAGAGAATTGGCCACGATTTTCATATCGGTATCATTCCAATATCCACTTAAATCGTAGGATTTATCGGCATCAACCCGGGAAACTCGTGGCAAACCGGAACAAGAAGAAAAGAGAAGCAGGCAAATTAACAATCTCACAAAAATCCGCATAAATTACATACCCTCGGTGGATAGTATATACTCATTGGTACAAGTAAGTTTGGTATCTACAAAAGTTTGTGAT
>JAFNZQ010000068.1 GCA_017382775.1 Spirochaetaceae bacterium | reverse complement strand
CACAACGGAAAGCTTCGAACGGAAAAAACGCTTTGCAACCATCATTCCAGGCGACAACACACGCACGCGATCATTTAAGTTTTCGCCGCGCAAATTCTCTTTTTCTTCAAGCTCTTCAGAGGGCGCGTTTAAATTTTTATTTTCTTCCATACCCCCTCCTTAAACCAACTTAACGCGAGGATCTACCACCGCATACAGAATGTCGGAAATAAGGGTTCCCAACAGGGTTAAAAAGGCCAAAAACATATTAAATCCCATGATAAAAGGAACGTCACCGGCTTTTAGAGCCTGAAATGCCGTATAGCCCAATCCGTCAATGGCGAAGATTTGTTCGGTTATAATTGCTCCGGAAAAAAGGCCGGGAATGGTTCCGCCAATCATTGTAACTATGGGAATTAGCGTATTGCGAAAGGCGTGATGATAAAGCACGGTTTTTTCACCCAGTCCCTTGGCTCGGGCAGTTCGCACAAAGTCGGCATTAAGCACTTCCAACATATTTGTCCGCACATATCGCATTAAGGATCCGGCACCGGTGAAAACGAAAACCATTATGGGTAGGGCAAAATGCCATGCCACATCCGCGGTTTTCAAGAATCCTTCGTAGTCCGCCCGTGCGGAAACCATTCCCTGCAATGGGAAAATTTGCAAATTCATTGCAAGAAATTTCTGCAATATGGCCGCAAAGAAAAAGGATGGCATGGAAATTCCCACCAAGGCCACAGCGGTCATTGTGTAATCGATTTTCGAATATTGGCGGATGGCACTTATAACTCCCAAGGGAATGGCGATTAAAAGTTCAATTATGAATGCGGTCAGTGCAAGAAAAAAGGAAATCCACATTTTGTCCGCAATAACTTCCGAAACATTTTTCTTATAAACAAAGGAGACGCCAAAATCCCCTTTCACAGCCTTGCTAACCCAATTAACATAACCTTCGAATACCGTTGTGTCCAAGCCGTACAGGTGGCGCAAATTTTCCACCATTTCTTTGGTAACACCGGGGTTGTTCGCCGCTTGTAACTGAACATAATCGGAGGGCATTGCTCGAATAAGGGCGTAAAGTACAAGGGAAACGCCCGCCAAAATGAGGATGGAAATTAAAATTCGTCTTATTATAAAATTTCGCATTTACTAAACTATCGGTAGAAAAACAGCCGCAAGCAAGTGTTTTGGGAATTATTTCTCAAATGACGGTATTTTGGTCGCACCTATCAACTGAATTTTATTGACCTCAATTTTTTTCACCGAAAATCGGAAGCCACTTTCTTCAAAAAAGTCTTTTTCATCGGGGATTTTGCCGAATTTTTCCAGGAGAAAACCTGCTATTGTGTTGTAAAATTCGGATTCCAAGGTAATCCCCAAGGTATTTTCCACTTCAACCAGGGGAGTTTCACCGAAAATAACAAACTCGTTGTCTGAAAGTTGGGAAATTTGCTCTTCTGCATCCCGTTGGCTGTCACCGAAAACGGCGTGAATTATATCATCGGCTGTGACGATTCCGCAATTGGAACCGTGTTCGTTCACCACCACGGCAAAATCCCTTTTTTCCGTTCTGAAAATGTAAAACAGAGATGCAACCCTTTTGGACTCCGGCACAAACAGGGGAGGGTGACAATGCTTTTCCGCGGAAAAATTCTTTTTTGAACCGGAAAGGAACAGCAAACTTTTGTAATGCAAAACTCCCAAAATGTTTTCGAAATCACCATTTTTCACCACCGGTAATTTTGAAAAACCGCTTTTTTTGAATTTTTCCAAGGCCTCTTCGTAAGTTGCGTTGCTATCAATATGCTCGATGGAAGAAAAATGTTTGGCAATGGCCTTTAACCGCAAATCGGAAAAAACGAAAACCTTTTTCAGCATGGCCATTTCCGATTTTTCAAAAATGCCTTCCTTGTTTCCCGTTTCTATGAGAACCTTAATTTCATCAGCAGTAATTGCGTCATCATTGGGAGGAGGAATCAACCGGGCAAAGAATCGAGAAATCAATTCGAAAATTTTAACCACGGGGAAGAAAATTATTTGTATAATTCGAATTGAGGGTGCAAAAAGATTTGAAATTAAAATTCCGGCATTGGCAGCAAAGGTTTTTGGCAAAATTTCACCGAAAAGGATAATTATTGCTGTGGCAACTGTTGTGGCAACAACAACTCCCGCATCACCAAAGAGCCCCACCGCAAGCATTGTGGTGGCGGAAGAAAAAAAGTTGTTCACAAGGTTGTTGCATATTAAAATTGTTGATAGAAAAAACTCTTTTTTCTCCAACATTTTTGTTACCAATTTGTAATTTTTTGCTTTTTTATCCTTCATTTCTTTCAATTTGATTTTTGAGAGAGACAAAAAAGCCGTTTCGCTTCCGGAAAAAAATGCCGACATAATCACAAGGCTTAAAAGTACTGCAAAAAGTATTAAATTATCAATCGTCATTCTTTTTAATTCCAACCTTCAAAATTCTCGTTGCTGTTGCGGATTTCACCGTAAAAATCCAATCCGACGTTTTCAAAGTCATGGATTTTTTCCCCATGGAATCAAAGTTTTCCAGCAAAAATCCTGCCAAAGTTTCACCGTTTTTGCAATGAAAATGTGTTTCCAACATTTCGTTTATATCATCCAAACGGGTATTTCCGCTTAAAATAATTTCGCTGCAATCATTTTTCAGCCGTGACAGAATTTTTAAGTCCACCTCCCGTTCAGGTGAAATAACATGAAAAATCTCCTTGGAAATATCCTCCAAGGTCAAAAGGCCTTGGGTACCTGAATATTCGTCCAAAACAATGGCCATGGATTGGTTGTTATCCAACAGGACATTACGAATTTCCTGTATTTCCATTGTTTCCGGAACGAAGATTGCTTTCTTCATAACCTGTTCCGGAACGGTGACGGGAGAACCAATGTCCGCAAGAAGGATATCTTTAACGCTTATTATTCCGCAAATGGAATCGATTCCGTCATCGAAGATGGGAAACTGGGTTCGATGTGTTTTTTCCGAAAGTTCCAATAGGTCTCGTAGGGAAATTCCCTTTTTGCAGGCAATAATTTCCCGTCGAGGAATCATAATGTCTTTGGCTTTCAAATCTGCAAAGCGAAATGTTCGATGCAACATATCTTTTTGGCTGCTTTGCAACACTCCCTCTTTGGCTCCCAAGTCGATTATGTTGCGAATTTCTTTTTCCGTAAAGGACAATCCGTGTTCTTCCATGGGGATGTGCAGCAGTTTGAGAACACCACTGCTTATGTTGTCCAAAAACCGTGACACGGGAAAAAATATCAGAAAAAATATTTTTATGGGTAGGGAAAATACACCGGTTACAAAAAGGGAATGACGAACGGCCAAAAGTTTAGGTAAAAGTTCACAAAATATTATGAAAAAAACCGTGGTTCCCAAAGTCATCCACAATGCGCCCTTTGTTCCGGCCAGTTTGATACCCATGGCAGAAATCACGGCCACTGCTCCAATGTTCACCAAGTTGTTACATATTAAAAGGGTGTTCAATAACTGAGTTTTCCGCTTCAACAATTCCGAAACCCGTAAGGCACCCCGATTTTTTTGTTCGCACAGATGAAGCAACTTCACCCTGTTCAATGAAAGATATGCACTTTCCGAAGCAGAAAACAGAGCCGAAAGCAGGGACAAAACAATGAAAATAAAAAACTCGGGAACAAACATATCAGAAACCCTCACTGAAAACGGACGCTTTCGCCACATCGGATGAAAATATGCTTTTATTTCCGAAGATTTTTCGGTTATTGAAAATTTCCTTTTTCAAAAGGACAATTTGTTCCCTACAAGCCTGCCTGTTCTTTCCGTTTTGTTCCAAAATGCCTCCCCACAGCACCGTGTTTTTTTCCCACATTTCGGGCATCAGCTCCGAGGCTGAAACCTTAAATTGCTTTTCCAATGCCACAATAACCTTGTTCACATTTTGTGCGGAATGAATGTGATTTTCCAATAATTCATTGTAATGTTCCGTCAATCGGGAATCACCCTTATTGATGGCAATATTTTGGAGAGTTAAAACAGAAGAAATTTCCGAAAAAATACCGTGAAGATTATTTAAAAGAGAAGAAAATTGCCCGCATAAAGCAGGCAACGGATCATCATCAGCCATCAATTACCATGCCTTCCGGAGCAACAGCTGATCCGGACCGGGAAGAAATTTCCGCCCAAGTTCCGCGTAAATCACTCATCATGGACTTGACAAAAAGTAACTTTTGAGTGTCACGTTTCAGGTTGCCTTCCATAAGTTCTTGATTAAAATAAACGTAAAGGTTCATAAGGTTTTTGGCAATATCGCCACCGTTTACCATATCCAGCGACACCATCAGCTCCGTTATTATATCTTGAGCCCTAATGATGTGTGCGTTGTACTTTTCAACGCTGGTCACAGGCACTTTGCCGTTTTCGTCAAAAAGGCTCATGGCCAAAGTAAGTTGCTTGACAACTTCGTCGTAAAGCATCACAACTAATTGACCGCTACTGGCCGTGGTAACACTTGCGTTTTTGTATGCATTAAATGCTTGTGGATATGCCATTGCTGCTCCTCAATAATGAATTTATCAGGAATAGAGACCTTTGTCAACCGTCTCATATGATTTTCGGAAGTTTTTCGAAAAAAAACACAGAAAATTCACCCTTAAAACTCATTTTATTTTCAAAGCTTGCCCCGATTCAAAATCTCCGCCATTAAACAGGTGAGGGAAGATAAAGGCAGGGAATCCGCATGTTTTTCGGTGGCGATTTTCAAAAAATCCCAATCACCGTCCGAAATGGAATTTTCATCTTCCAATTCGCCATTATAAAGGAAGATAATATCCTGTAACCACATAATTGCATCTTCCTCTTTTTCACGTGGCAAAACGGTTTCTTCCCAGTAATCCCACACAAATTGGCCGAAGTTACCGCAATGGGTTTGAAAGAGTTTCTTTACAATCTGTGGCGCATCATCCGGAGACTTTCGAAAAGCCTGTGAAGCCTCGGAAAAAAAATGATCTGTCTTCCTCATAGTAAGAAAATAGTATCACGATTCACGGCTTTTGTCAATGATTTTACTGTTTTTTTTACAAAATGACAAAAAAAGCGTAAATTTTCGTAATAAAGTAAAAAAAAATTGCAATTTTTTTACTTTATTGCTTGACAAACTGAAAAATGTGTGTTACAATGTTAAGGAGAGATGATGAGTTTATATAAAAACATCAAATTTGGGGTGTGAAAATGAAAAAATGGCTTTTATCTGTTTTGTGTACAACTGTTCTTTTGTTCTTTTCATGTAACAGTATGTCCGGTGGCCTTGACGGCAATCATGTGGTTTCCGTTGATCCAAACGTTAGTGGTGGGAAAATTATTTTATCCGAAAATCGGTTTAAGGCCGGCGATGCCGTGCGTGTTACCGTGGAGGCAGGGCCGGGACGTAAACTGGAACCGGGAAGTCTTTCCTATAAAATAGGTAGAAAATATGTACCTATTAAATCCAACCGATTTTTTATGCCCAGTTCTGATATAACCGTTTCCGCCGTTTTCTCTTACGAGTACGACGTCTCCCTCGCTTTGGATGTGAAAAAAGTATATATCGGCAGCGAGGAAGAATTTCAGATTTACCCCATTATCCATTCCGATAAACTTGATGTAACTTCACTGAAAGTCCTGTGGTCCACTTCGGATCAAACCATTGCCAACATTTCCGATGACGGTGTGGTGGTGGGAATTAACAAAGGATATACCTACGTTTCCGCAATGCTTCCGGATTATGCCTTGGAAGCCATTTGCGAAGTGTACGTTACCGATTTGGACTTTACCATCGACAAGGACTTGCGTATAATCACCGGTTGGACCGGAACAATTTCCGGCGACACTTTGGAAATTCCCGCCATTGTTGACGGCGTAAAGATTCAAGGTATCGGCGAAAGGGCCTTTGCCTCCCTTACCGGAGTTAACAATGTGGTTATTCCCCCTGAGGTGTCAATCCTTTATGATAACGTTTTTGACGGAAGTACGATTAAAAACGTTGTTTTCACAACGGAATCTCCCATCGGTATCGGTAATAACTGTTTTGCCAACTGCCCCAATTTGGAAAGCGTAGTTTTAAGCGGCGATTTCGTAGCCTTTGCCGGAAAGGAAATTTTCCAAAACTGTCCTTCTTTGAAAAAGGTTGAAGTTCCCCAAACTCAGGTTGCATCCTACCTGACCACGGAAGGTTGGAAAAAATATATCGAATACATTTGTTGTTCCCACGAATATCGCATCACCGTTGCCGACCTTCCCAACGGTAGCATAACCGTAAATCGCTATGCCGCCGCCTTTGACGAAAAGGTCGTGGTTTCCACCAATGCCGACT
>JAFNZQ010000067.1 GCA_017382775.1 Spirochaetaceae bacterium | reverse complement strand
GGCGGAAATATCGCCAACAGCTTGAACTTGAACATCGTTAACTTCATATTCATGTTCTTGGGACTGTTGCTCCATGGTGGTCTTCGCCGCTATGTAGATGCCATCGGTAATGCTATTTCCGGTGCTGCCGGTATCCTCTTGCAGTTCCCCTTCTATGCCGGTATCATGGGTATCATGGTTGTGTCAAACGAAAGCGGTGTGTCTTTGGCAGGCGTTATTTCCAACTTCTTCGTAAGCATTTCCAACAAAGTTACCTTCCCAATGCTTACATTCTTGTCAGCAGGTATCGTAAACTTCTTTGTTCCTTCCGGTGGCGGACAGTGGGCAGTACAAGGTCCCATCGTTATGCCTGCTGCGGAAGCACTTGGTATCGAACCCGGTCGTGCTGCAATGGCTATTGCTTGGGGTGACCAGTGGACAAACATGATCCAGCCGTTCTGGGCCTTGCCTGCTCTCGGTGTTGCCGGTTTGAAAGCCAAAGATATTATGGGCTTCTTGGTAACTGTATTGCTCTTTACCGGAGCTGTTGCTTGTGCCGGATTCCTCTGCTGGGGTATTTTCTTCTAAACCTCGCAGTTGCGTAATACTTATAGTTTAAATGGAGGTTATCTAGCATGAAGGAAGTATACGTTGTTAATTGTTGTCGAACCGCAATCGGTTCATTCGGCGGATCTTTGAAAGATGTTCCCGCTGTGGAATTTGGTGCCATCACCGTAAAAGAGGCTTTGAAACGAGCCGGTGTGGCTCCGGAAAACGTGGATGAAGTAATGTTCGGATGCATTTTATCTGCAGGCTTGGGACAAAATCCCGCTCGTCAGGTTGCCATAAAGGCCGGTATTCCCATTGAAGTTCCCGCTTATACGGTTTCCATGGTTTGCGGTTCCGGAATGAAGTCCGTAATCGAAGCCGGTCGTGCAATTATGGCCGGCGATGCGGATATCGTTGTGGCCGGTGGTACGGAAAACATGTCCGCTGCACCTTATGCCATCCCCGCTGCTCGTTGGGGTGCTCGTATGGGTGAAAACAAAATTGTTGACACCATGGTCAACGATGGCCTGTGGGATGCATACAATAACTATCACATGGGAACCACCGCCGAGAACATTTGTGAACAATACGGTTTAACCCGTGAAGAATTGGATCAGTTTGCCGTAAATTCACAAAACAAAACCGAAGCTGCCTTGGCAGCCGGAAAATTCGAAGCCGAAATTGTTCCCGTTCCGGTCAAAGTAAAGAAGGAAACGGTGGAATTTAAGGTTGATGAATATCCCAAAGCCGGTGTTACAATGGAAGGCGTGGCCAAATTGCGCGGAGCTTTCCCATTGGCAGACGGTTCAAAGGGCGAGCGCGTTACCGCAGCTAATGCTTCCGGAATCAATGACGGTGCGGCTGCTATC
Organism: Spirochaetaceae bacterium; assembly: GCA_017382775.1. Taxonomy (GTDB): domain Bacteria; phylum Spirochaetota; class Spirochaetia; order Treponematales; family Treponemataceae; genus RGIG268. Next base: position 3,658 of record JAFNZQ010000067.1, on the reverse strand, counting down.
GTGCTTGCTTCAGGAGAGGCTGTTAAGAAGTACAATCTTAAACCTATGGCTAAGTTGGTTAGCTGGGGACAGGGTGGCGTAGATCCAAAGGTGATGGGACTCGGTCCCGTTCCGGCATCTCGCCGGGCTCTCGATAAAGCAAATCTCACAATTAAAGACATTGACTTGGTGGAAGCCAACGAGGCCTTTGCCGCTCAGTCTTTGGCTGTGGCTCGCGACCTGGAATTTGATATGTCCAAGGTCAATGTGAATGGTGGTGCTATTTCCCTCGGTCATCCCGTGGGATGTTCCGGCGCTCGTATTATTGTTACTCTGCTCCACGAAATGCAGAAGCGCAATGATGCCAAGAAGGGCCTCGCGACCCTTTGTATCGGCGGTGGAATGGGTGTTGCCACCATTTGGGAGAAATGCTGATTTCTCAATTAACCGAATTGGTTGATTACAAAAACGGTGGGCAGACTTATGTCTGCCCGCCATATTTTATACAGGAGGTTGTTCGGAATGCCTAAATTTGTATCTATCGAAGAGGCTGTTAAGCTAATTCCCAATGGCGCAACCGTTATGTTCGGCGGTTTCATGGGATGCGGTAGTGCCCATAAATTTATTGATGCTTTGTCAAAGAGCGGCGTAAAAGATTTGACTATGATTTGTAATGATGCTTCCATGCCCGGAGGTCCCATGGGTGAAGAGTACTATGCTGTTGCAAAACTCGTTCACAACAAACAGGTTAAACGCTTGATTGCTTCCCATGTGGGATTGAACCCGGAAGTTGCCACACAGAATATGGTGGATGGTACTTTGGATGTTGTGTTGCTTCCCCAGGGAAGTTTGGCTGAGATGATTCGTGCCGGTGGTGCCGGTTTGGGTGGTGTGCTCACTCCCACAGGCGTAGGTACCATCGTTGAAGATAATCCCTATTGTTTGGGAAAACAGACGGTCAACGGGAAAGACTACTTGTTGATGGCTCCTCTCCATGCCGATGTTTCCGTTATTGCCGGTTATCAAATCGACAAGGCCGGAAATGTTTGGTACAAAGGGGATACCAGCAACTTTAATATCGTTATGGCTACCGCTGCCGATGTTGTTATTGCGGAAGCAGAAGAAGTGGTGGAACTTGGCGTAATTGCTCCCGAAAATGTTCGCACTTCCGGTGTATTTGTGGACTATGTTGTAGAAGGAGGTAAGTACTAATGGATAAGTCTGAGATTAAAGGTTTTATTGCAGCCCGTGTTGCCAAAGAACTGAAAGACGGTGACGTGGTCAACCTGGGTATTGGTCTTCCTACTTTGGTACCCGCTTATCTCCCCGAAGGCGTACATGTTACATTGCAGTCTGAGAACGGAATCATCGGAACCGGTGCGGTCACCGATGAAAATCGCGACCCCATTCACGTAGTAGATGCCGGTGGCAATCCTTCGGCTGTTGGAGCCTTTGGCTGCTTCATCGATTCTGCAACTTCCTTCGGTCTTATTCGCGGCGGTCACGTTGATGCAACCATTTTAGGTGGCTTGGAAGTTGACGAAGAAGGTTCTCTTTCCAACTGGATTATCCCCGGCAAAAAAATGCCCGGTATGGGCGGTGCCATGGATTTGTTGGTTGGTGCAAAAAATGTTATTGTTGCCATGGAGCACACAGCCAAAGGCAACCATAAGATTTTAAAGAAATGTAAACTCCCTTATACCGCGGTAAAATGTATTACAAAAATTATTACCGAAATGGGCGTTATGGTTGTTACCCCGGCCGGTCTTGAACTGGTGGAATACAATCCGGAGTTTACTGTGGAAGAAATTCAGGCTGCAACAGAGGCAACCTTGATTATTTCTCCCAACCTTAAAAGTATGGTGTAACGTTATTTCAGTGATCTCTGAAATACTTAACACATGCACACTAGTCCCGTCATAAATCGATGGCGGGACTTTCTTTTTATCAAATTTCAATCCCCAATAATGCAAAATCGACATTAAGCAAATTTTTCTCAAGACTTTAACGGTTCCGTAGTTTCCCGGGGAGAAAAATCCCTTGGAAGGTGTATTGCACTTGACAAAAAAAAGAAAATCGGTTATAATGTTTATCATGTTAGAAAAAATTACAAATACATTTTCAGATGTTTTTCGCAATATTGCGGGAAAATCCACAATTTCGGAAAAAAATATAGAAGACGCAGTTGAGCAGATAAAAAACGCTCTTCTTGAAGCCGATGTTAATTTACGGGTTGTTCGCCGCTTTGTCAATAGCACCATTGAAGAAGCCAAGGGCGAGAAAGTGTTGCGTTCAGTGGCACCGGGACAACAGTTTGTAAAAATTGTTTACGACAAAATTCTCGCTCTTTTAGGGGATAAAAAAACTGATTTACAGCTTAAAGGCCAGGACACAATTTCCACAATTTTGTTCTTGGGACTTCAAGGTGCCGGTAAAACCACGGGTGCGGCCAAGTTGGCTCTACGACTTAAAAACGAAGGTCGCAAACCCTTGCTTGTGGCCTGCGATTTGGTTCGTCCCGCAGCCATCGAACAGCTTTCCGTTTTGGCAGAAAAAATTGATGTACCGATTTACAAGGAAGATACCAAAGACGCACCCAAGGTTGCGAAAAATGCCTTAACCTTTGCTGCAAAAAACGGTTGCGACACCGTTATTGTGGATACAGCCGGTCGCCTCCAAGTTGACGAGGACATGATGGCCGAAATCGTTCAGGTGAAAAAAGTTTGCAACCCTGTGGAAACCATCCTTGTTGCGGATGCAATGATGGGCCAAAGCGTTGTGGATGTGGCCAAGGCCTTCGATGAGGCCCTTTCTCTCACCGGTGTTATCCTCACCAAATTCGATTCCGATGCTCGGGGCGGTGCGGCCCTGTCTCTGAAATCCGTTACCGGAAAGCCCATTTTGTTCATGGGTACCGGTGAAAAACTCACCGATTGGGAACCATTTTTCCCGGAACGAATTGCCGGCCGCATTTTGGGTATGGGTGACGTGGTTTCCTTAGTGGAAAAGGCCCAGGAAACCTTTGAAGAAGAGGAAGCGGAAAAACTTCAGAAAAAAATTGCCAAGGAAGGATTTAGCCTCCAAGATATGTTGGATCAACTGCAACGGGTGAAAAAAATGGGTTCAATCCAAAACATTTTGGAAATGGTTCCCGGAATGGCCGGTCAAATCGACGAAAGCCAAATCGATACATCCGTTATGAAACGACAGGAGGCCATCATCCTTTCCATGACAAAAAAAGAGCGAGAAAATCACCTTATTTTAGGCCCTTCCCGACGAAAACGAATTGCCCGCGGCTCCGGAACATCGGTGGGCGAAGTGAACAAACTTATCAAACAATTTGAAAAAACCCGCCTTATGATGCGAAAATTCAGCAAAAACAAAGGGTTGCAAGCGCAATTTATGCAACAATTTGGCGGAAAGTGAGAAAATTATGAAATTTGAAGAATGCGGTTTTAACGAAAATTTACTTAAAGGCATATCGGAAGCAGGCTATGTGGATTGTACCGAAGTTCAAGAAAAAGTTATCCGCTATTTTACCGAAAAAAAAGGTGACCTGTACGTTCAGTCACAAACAGGCACGGGAAAAACCGCTGCCTACCTAATTCCCATTTTAAATGAATGCCTCAAAGACAGGGAAAATTCCCAAATTTTGATTATGACACCCACCAGGGAATTG
>JAFNZQ010000066.1 GCA_017382775.1 Spirochaetaceae bacterium | reverse complement strand
TTTCCTACTGGACAGAAGAGGACGGAAAGCGACTGGGTGAGTGCGTAAAAAAGGTTTACGAAATGCCCGGAGGAAAAGAGCGTTATTGGGATCAAGTTGCTTTACAATATTTTGTTGATGATTTCGATATTACCATACGAGAATGTTCTTTCGATGATTTTATAGAAATAGATACGTTTAACGAATTAAAAGCGATTGATAATATTTATGATGTTTAGGAGAAGGTTTATGAAAAAAATCTTAGTGTTTTTTACAGCAGTGTGTCTGGCCTGTGTTTTAGCGGGATGTGCAGCCAAAGATAATACTATCGTTATTTATTCGTGCACAGAAGATTATCGTAACGAATATTATCTTACGGAATTGCAAAAGAAATTTCCCGAATGCAGTTTCGTTTTGGATTATCAAACCAGCGGAGGAGCTGCTGCAAAATTAAAAGCCGAAGGGAATCAAACTCAGGGTGATATTTTGCTTTCTTGGGATTTTACATATTTTGATATGTTGACGGATTATCTTGCGGATATGTCTTATTTTGATTATTCCGTTTTTCTTGATGACTTAAAAGTTCCTTCAAAAAAATATGTTGGTGAGTGCCGTAATTCCGGTGCCATTGTTTTGAACACGGAATTATTAAAAGAAAAAGGAATTGCCGAACCTACGTCCTATGCTGATTTGATTAAACCCGAATTTAAAGGCCTTTTGTCCATGCCCAACCCGAAAAGTTCCGGTACGGGATACATGTTTTTGAAAAATCTTGTGAACGCGTGGGGCGAGGATGCGGCCTTTGCTTACTTCGACAAATTTGCTGAAAACATTGTTCAGTTTACATCGTCGGGGTCGGGCCCAATGAATGCCTTGGTTCAAAAAGAGGCCGCTGTTGCGTTGGGAATGACGGGACAGGCTGTGACCATGCTTAACAACGGGGCTCCTTTTAAAATAATTTTCTTTGAAGAAGGCGCGCCCTGTTCTTTTTACGGTCATGCCATGACGAAAAAGGCGGAAAGCCGTGAGGATTACGCTAAATTGCAAGAAGTTTTCGATTATCTGGTAAATGTGGTAACGCCGGCTTGTGACGCCTTGTCTTTCCCCGAGCAGGTTTTCGTGGATAAAGTTTTTTCTCTTCCCAATTATCCGCAAAACATTCCCTATGGAGACATGAGTAACAATTCTACCGAGGAAAAAAGTCGTCTTTTGGAAAAATGGATGTACTGAAAAGCCGACTTAACGTAACGGTCGGGTAAAAAAGCGTTCAAAACATGGGTTGTCGGAGCGGTTTTTGAACAAAAGTGCTTGGGTTGTTTGCCAAGGCTTTTTGTTCAAAAATGCAGCTTTGGGCAGTGTTTTTGAACGCTTTTTTTTGTGTTTCGTGATGTGATTTTTTGCAAATTGGTGGCGATGTGTTCTTTTGGCGACTTTTAGGCGGAAAGGTGGATTTGGAAAAGGTCTTTTTGTCAATTTGCGACAAAGATTTAGTCTTTCTCTTGTTAAAAATTCGTTATCGGTGATTTTCGCATTGCGGTTGTGGTTTGGCGAAAGATGTCCTTTCTGCTTTTTTCGGAGGCTTGGGGCGGTTTTGTTCAAAAAGGGGTGCAGTTTGCTATGTTTTGAACGTTGGTTCGCCGATGGTTTGTTCAAAAATGTGGGTTTGGGCAGTGTTTTTGAACAAAGGCTTCTTGGGGGAACGCGTCAGGGATGCGTAGGATGCTTGCCGAAGGCAAGCAGTCGCTTTGCGACCGAAGCGATAGCGAAAGTCCGAAGCTCCCCGACCCCTTGCGAAGCAAGGGGGGACGCCCCAAAAAAAAAGGGCAAAATCCTTGTGAATATTGGGATTTAAAAGGTTTTTGGTTCGATTTTACTTGGCAGAACCGGGGTGAGAGAGCCGAGGTTATAATAATTTTAAAAAAAAACTTGACAAACGAAATTATCGGGTATACAATTATTATAGGGGTTTTTAACTCCATCAGAGAGTTTCTTATCCCTAAGGAGGAAAAAATGAAAAGAATATTTGGTTGCGCCATGGCTCTCTTGGTTTTATGTGGTATTGTTTCTTGCGCAAAAAAAGGGGAAAGTGCTGATACTGCCCAGCCGGCGGAAGGCGGGGTAAAGGTGGCTCTTATTGTGTCATCCACCATTGATGACAAAGGATGGTGCCAGGCTATGCACGATGGCATTATTCAAGCAATGCAGGAAATGCCTGCCGGTGCTGTTGCTGATTACAAGGCTGTGGAAAATACCCAGCCCGCCGATACAATGTCTGCAATCAGGACTTATGTGAATCAGGGTTTCAACATTATTATTGCCCACGGGTCACAGTATCGTGCTCAGGTGGAAGAGGCTGCGGCCGAGTTCCCCGATGTGATGTTTGCCTTCGGAACCACCACCGACATTATTGCTGACAACGTATTCAGCTATATGCCTCAGTCCGAAGAAACCGGTTTCCTTTCCGGAATTATTGCCGGAATGACTACTCAGAAAAACCGCGTTGGCCTTGTCGGTCCCATTGATGGTGGCGACTCTGCCCGATACAACCGCGGTTTCGTTCTCGGTGTTCAGAGTGTAAAACCCGATTGCAAAATTGATGTTACCCACATCGGTGATTTTAACGACATGGTTAAATCCGGCGAATTTGCCGAAAACCTTATTGTTGGCGGCTGTGATGTGCTTACCGGTTCTTCTCAGCAGGCCTTGGGCGCTCTCCGAACTGTTGCAAAATATTCTAATGACGAAATTTGGTGGGTCGGACAGGACTTGGCACAAATTGGTTTGGATGAAGGCTACAAATGCATCGCTGCTTCTTCTTATAACTACAAAGCTGTTCTTGCCGGCCTTGTGGAAAATTACAACAAAGGCGTCCTCGGTGGCGACATTATTGCCATGAATTTCAGCAACGGCGGATTTGAATGGGGCTGGAACACAGAAAAATGCGGTCATAAAATTACTCCCGAAATTCAGCAGGCTGTGGAAGCAAAAATGGCTGAGTTTAAGTCTACTCCCGACCTGGTTGCTAACTGGTCCGAAGTTGATTATTCCAAATTATAATCTTTTTTGAAGCTAAAAATGCCGACGTTTGTCGTCGGCATTTTTTTTGGAAATGTATTTTAAAGTAGAAAAAGCACATGGCAAATATAAAAGAAATAAAAGAACTGAGGGTGGAACATATTGTCAAAACCTTTCCCGGTGGCTTGAGGGCCAGCGACGATATTTCCATTACAGTGGGTGAACATGAAATTTTAGCCTTGGTGGGTGAAAACGGAGCCGGTAAAACCACATTGATGAACATCATTATGGGCATATATCATCCCGATAGCGGTAATATTTTCATTAACGGTGAAGAGGTTCATTTTGCGGGACCGGATGACGCTTTTGCTTACGGAATAGGCATGGTTCATCAGCGATATATGCTTGTGCCGAATATGACGGTTTTGGAAAATATTGCATTGGGGTTGAAAGAAAGTTGGAAAATCCACAGTGTTGATTTGAAGTTTGTACGTCAACGGGTGATGGAAATTTCCGAAAAATACGGCTTGGTGGTGGATCCCGATGCATACATTTATCAACTTTCGGTGGGCGAACAGCAACGTGTGGAATTGGTGAAAACCCTCTGCCTGGGTGCGAAATTTTTGATTTTGGATGAGCCTACCAGTGCCCTTACTCCCCAAGAAACGGATGAACTTATTGCCTTGCTTCAACGAATGGCAACGGAGTTGTCAATTATTTTTATTAGCCACAAACTTAACGAAGTAAAGGCTCTT
>JAFNZQ010000065.1 GCA_017382775.1 Spirochaetaceae bacterium | reverse complement strand
TATTTTTCCGTTATGAAAGTATACTCTTTTGCATGGGTAACACGCACAGTTGCAATTATGGTAATGCTTCCCATACCTTTTTTCTATGCCCAAGGGAACAAAAGTATCGGTATTTTCTTCATAATGCTAAGTTCGCTTTTGTTTAATGTCGCCCGCGGTGTGGGAATGATAGCCAATAATCCCGTTTTGAATGATTTGGCACCGGGTAAGGATAGGGGAAGTTTCATTGTACGCATTGCCCTCATAAATAATCTCTGGGCATTTATTGCCACATTATCCGTTACCGTATTCCTAATTTTAATGCCCCAAATTGTTGCTTTTAACATCGCCGTGGTCGTTGCAATTGTCATGAGCACCCTTGCTTGCATTTCATTGTTTAAAATGCCGGATTTCGGAAAACCGGTGAAAAATTCAGAGGGAAAAAGACAGAGTACTTTTATAAAAAACTTTGCGGAAGCACTTTCTGACTCGAATTTCATTGTTTTCGTAATAGTCTTTTCCCTTATTTCTTTTGCAGTTGGAATGGCCAAACCCTTTATTATTGTTTACTGCCGCGACGTTTACTCACTTTCGGATAAAATGGTAAGTGTGGTATCCTTGTTTGCAACATTGGGTTCTCTCTTAATGGGATTTGCCACACGAATTTTCATTGACAGAATAGGTCCTAAACCGGTTTATGTCTTCTTTGCCATTTTAAGTGTCATCGCAATGATACCACCAATTTTATCCCTGAAATTTTCTTTTTTTGCCCCCTGCCTGGTTTTTCTGTGTGCTTTTTCCCTTTTTGCCTTTTTCGGGTTTTCGGGGCAAGAAAACGCCGGACAAACTTATTTCTTTTCCCTGGTCAAAAGTTCGGCATTGCTGGACTTAAGTATAGTCTATTATGCCATTTGGGGAGTTACCGGTTCAGTGGGATCGGTTTTCGGCGGAGTTTTGATTGACGGATTTTTACAATCCAATTTTTCAACGGCAGGAAGTTACCGTCTTTTCTTTTCCATACTGGCAATTTTCATAATAATAGCCGTTGTTATTATGTCCCGTCTTAAACGACTTAATTCCTTTTCCCTCTCTACTGCTTTACCGTTGTTCTTTTCACCCAGAGATATTAAAGCTTTTAATCTTCTCTATCGGTTGGACAGAACAGGTGATGCCGATGAGCAAGAAAAACTTTTAGGCCAATTGGCGGGAACAAACACCGCCGCAGCCGATGAAGAAATTGTGCAACTTTTGCGTTCTCCCCAATGTTCTGTACGATTACGGGCCTTGGAAACATTACAAACGATACCGGCCCTTTCCGAAATGTTGGTGGAAATGCTTATCAGCGAACTAAAAACCGGCAAATATACAAGTGCCGCCGTGGCCGCATCCATTTTGGGAAAATTTAAGGTGAGATCCGCCGTAAACGCCCTTAGAGAATGTGTTGATAGCGATGACTATATGTTGGCCGCAGAATCCATTCTATCTTTAGCACGCATCGGTGACGACAAATCCCAACTGGAATGCGCCGAAATCGCCACTAAAACTAAAAACCCGCACATTCTGTTGTGGACGGTTCGAGCAATGAGAATATACGGCAACCTGGCATCAATGCCCGTTTTGCAAAATCTTCTTCGAACAGAACGGGACATTGACTCTGTGGAAAACGAAATTATTTTGGCATTTGCAAAAATACTGGGTATACATAAAATCTTTTACAAGCCCTTTTCCGATTTTTGTGAAAACCGACAAAGAGGGGAATCAATTTTATTGGATTTTTTCGAATCCCACAAGAATAAATCTCGCAATAAAAACTTGACCTTACCTCCCCAAATCTTGAATTTCTATGTGGACCATTCAAATTCCGAAGATTTTGTTTCCGTGGTATTGAAAATTAAAAACGGAAAATCATTGTCGGAGTCATTTTTATTGCAAAGCATTGTTGATACAGATCTAACAAGTATACAATCCTATCGGTTCTTTATTGTTTTCTGCGTAATACAAATCCTTATTACCGGTAAACCCTTGGGAACCGATGATAACTGACGGAGTTTATTTTGAAAAAGGGAATTATTAAAATTTTTTTGTTGTGTTTGGTTCTTACTTCCTGCCAAAAATCTTTGGGATACGGTGTCCTATTGTGGTCAATGCCGGAAAAAAACCTTAGTGATGGAACCTTGTTAAAGGTTCACATAAAATCCAATAAAATTGATTCCCCTCTTTGTCGGTTTTC
>JAFNZQ010000064.1 GCA_017382775.1 Spirochaetaceae bacterium | reverse complement strand
GAACTCTCAAAGGTGACTTTCGATTTTACGGCCTTGTCTTTGTCCACAATTTCATTATTTTCAAGCCATCGGCTGAGTATTTTATTACAATTAGTCACCTTTTTTTTCTTTTGTGAGGAAAGATTTTCCCATTGATTTAAAATATCACCGAAATCCTTCATCAATTTTCCTCAACAAGAATAATTGTGGTTTTTTCAGCCCAGCCGGAAATTCCGTTTTTTTCAATTAAATACCATCCGTTCACCTTGTTTTGTATTTCCACTTTGTCGCCATACATAAAATCTCTCAAAGAACCGGATGTATTGTCCGGTATTACAAAGGCAGTACCATCACCCATTACGCCCCACACTTTTTGTGACTGAAAAAAGCATAATCCAAAAAGTGCGGCAGAGAAAACCGAAATTCCCATGAAAATTAAAAATTTTGAGTTTCTGCGAATGAGAAAAGTAAATGTTAGAATAATGAAAACAAGGAAAAGAATGGCAAAAATTTTTGTTGCTATGGAAAAAAGTTTTTGTTGAAGATGTATTTTATCTAAAAGTGAATCAATTTTTCCTTCATCCCGGGAGTGCGGGGTTTCTTCAATTAAGGACAGGGGGGCTTCGTTAAAAATTGATGTTTGCGATGTGGTATCATCAGCAGGTTGCATCGGCATTGGGGATATGGACTTTGTTTCTGCAACAATATCTGTTTCAATATCATTTGCTCCCAAAACTTTCATAAAAACATCGGGCAGAGAGGCTTCTCCGTAAACGGTAAACTTAAATTTTGCTACATCCACTTCTGTAAATGTGGGGGTTTCGTCATCTACGAAAAATTCCGTTGTGGTTTTCCCCTGTTGTTCAAAAATACAGTTTGGAGGAATTTCATAGTCAAATTTAATCAATTTTTTGAAATTTTGTGCCTTTAAGGTAACGATAAAAGGCTTGTTAATTACAGGTTTTTCTTCGATTTGCCAAAATGCAATGGGTTTTAGGTCCTCTTTTTTGGTGCGGATTGTGATTTTTTCAAAGGGTAGAAAAAGATTCCCTGTAGTGGTATTTACTCGCAAAGGTGGTAGTTGGAAATCGCCGGATTCTCCGAAAAGGAATGAGATGGATATGGATGTTGAACGTTTCCGATTGATAGTTATTGCACTTTTTTTTGAAGAAATATGGGAAACCGAATACGGAAGTTTATCGATGAAGAAACTTACTCTGTGAGGCGGAATATCAATTAAAGTTGCGGAAAAAGTAATAACTTCGCCTTTGTAAAAGTCACTTCCTTCATATTTCATTGTTTGAGAAAATAAGTTGGAATGTAAAAGTAAAATAACTAATAGTCCGGCGAATTTGAGACGGAAGTTTTTTGTTCGCTTTTCCATTGTTTTCCATCGGCCTCCCTTATTACAGAAAAAATTCCCTCGGTCATGGCTGAGTTTTCGGAACTTTCAGAAGCCATTGTTTCTTGTTGGTGATTTTCCGAACTGGCCACCGGGATTTTAGATTGGACTATTTCTAAATTTATTTTTGCGTCAATATTAGACGGATCCAGTTTCAATGCATTTTTAAAATGGCGGGCGGCCGAAATATTGTCACCTTTTCGATGGGCAACAATTCCCTTATTAAATTCAATGGGGAATTTTAAAAATTCTGTAGTTTCAACTTTATCGAATTTATCAGCTGCCACCTCATTTTCGTTTAAAATTAAATAGGTTGTTGCCAAATTGAAGCCGGAAACAGATTTCAGAACAGAATTTTTTTGACTATTCCCCATTTCTTCTCCTTTGAGAAATTCTGCGGTTGCCTCATTGTAATTTTGGGTTCTAAAATCCAAAACTCCGGAAAGAATTTGTATTTTATTTTGATTTTCCACAGAACATGACAAAAAAATTAATGAAATAATGGAGAGTTTACCAAAAAAATCAGGTAAAATTTGGG
>JAFNZQ010000006.1 GCA_017382775.1 Spirochaetaceae bacterium | reverse complement strand
CTACACTAACCTTTCAAAATACATTGAATTTTTATTAAAAAAATATTTGACAAATTCCCAATATCATGATAAAATCAATGTATGGATTTATCAACTTTATACGGCAATGAAGTGCCCGAAAATGTGGCAAAAGAAGCAAAACGTTCTTTTGAAATGCTGGCCAAGTATTTCAAGTTCGACCCCAACGATTTTCCTCGCCTAAGTGCCTTCGATATGGGTGACGGATTTAATGATTTCGGAATAAAAACGGTTCTGTCGTCGGATTTTACCGATACAGCCCAAATCGCAGCCCATTCTCTCCGCAGTAAAAATTCGGTGATGATTGGTACAATACGAATGGGCTTCGGCCACTGTCGCATCGCAATTGCCCTGTGTTCCGCCGCAAAGGCCTTGGGCGTAACTCCCTACTGGATGGACCTTTTGTCATTCCCCGAATATGCGGGAACTCGTTACATAAAACAAATAGAAAAAATGTACAATCTGGGATCCAGAATTTCCCAACGATGGAAATTTTTCGATAAGCACATTTGGAGCTACTTTACTTCCGATGCCGGAATGCAGTTGACTTTCACCGTAAAACAGCGTTCAATGTGGCAAATTATTGCGCCATTGTTTGCCGATGTACCTAAGGACATACCCTTTCTGTCCACACACCCTTGGGTGGGGCACGGTGCCGTGGCCGCAAACATAGAAAACGTGGTTACAATCGTTCCGGACAACTTTCCCGTGGCTTTCCATTTAGTCCCCGGAAGCACCCACGCAATCCAATCGCCGTCGGCCTACATGGGATATCGCACCTTTATGTCCATGGGACAAAAAATGCTAATCCAAGAATGCCTTCCTCAAGACGCCATTTTCGAATGTGGCCATTACGTGGATCACGAAATTGTCGAAAATGTGGAAATTGACTGTGAAAATCGTTTGCGACGAATGAGAGAGAACAAGCCGCGACGCATTTTGCTCACCATGGGTGGCGCCGGAGCCCAAGTCAAGCATTTTTCATCCATTGTGGAATTTTTGAAAGGTCATATCGAAGACAAAAAATGCACCCTCTTCATCAATATGGGAGATCACAATGCTCGATGGGAAAACCTCAAAGCCAATTTCGACGAAATGGGCGTGCCTTATTGTCTCCACTCCGATTGGGATGAAAGCCGAAGTTTTATCGCAAATTGTCATGGTGAAGATGCTTACGGAATCCACGTTTTCTTGCACAACTACTTCTACGCAGCCGTTTATTCCACAAACCTTCTTATGCGTATTTGCGATGTGATGATTACCAAACCCAGCGAATTGTCATTCTATCCCGTTCCGAAAATTTTCATTCAGCGAGTGGGACGCCACGAAGCTTGGGGCGCAATCCGGGGCTCGGAAATTGGCGATGGAACGATCGAAACCTCATCTCCCACAAACCTGCGACGAACGCTGAAAATAATCGTTGAAGAATCGGATTTGCTGGAAATTTACTGCAAGCATATAATTCAAAACAAGAAAAACGGAATTTACAACGGTGCTTACAACGCCATAAAACGGGCCATTAGTTAGCATCCGCCGCTTCTTCTCGCAATTCCTTCAGTTGATTTTGCTGCTTTTGAGAAAGCAATATGCGTGATAAGCCATTTTTCGCAACCGTACTTCCGTCGGCAAAGGTTACTTCGATACTCTTAACCGTTACGGAAACAATTTCCGGATTGGAAAAGAAATTCCGTTTGAAAATCACAACAGACTCGGAATCCGTGAAAATGCTTCGTTCAAGTGAAATTACGGTTTCCCCATCCGCCACAGGAATCTGTCGCTTACTTTTATTCAAAGGAACAACGTTGAATTCCACCTGCTTAATATCCTTTCCGGAAATATTCTGAAATTCTATGCTCACCGAAACATTGCCATTGGCATCCGCCATGGCCTCGCAGCCTAAAATCACAATTGGACTTTTTGCGCCCTTGGCAGATTT
>JAFNZQ010000063.1 GCA_017382775.1 Spirochaetaceae bacterium | reverse complement strand
GAAAACGAATTTCAAACTTATTTTGACGAAATTGACCAAATCACCGTTGTGGGATATTCCGAAGGCGGTGAGGGTGGTGAAAAAATCGAAGCAAAGATTTATCCCACAGACAGCCTTTTCGAGAAGTTCAAAATCAAACGTGACGATGACTTCCAAGCCCCCCAAGTTTTGGCGAAAATTCAGGAATTGGTGGCGTCGGTAAATCAAAGGTTGCAGCCCTATGCCCGAATCAGCAAGTTGACAATTTTGAAAAAGCCCCTTGAAATGACCAGCACGAAAAAGGTTAAACGCAACACAATAAATAAAAACGAGGATGAAACCGAAGAAAAGGCGAAAGGAAAAGAATAAAAACCTTTCGTTGTAAATGACGGTTGCAGACAAAAAAAAGCACCGCTTTAGCGGTGCTTAAAGGAGATACAAAGAGGTTTATGTTATTGCAAAAGCGACAACACGTTTTGTGTGTTTTGGTTCGCCTGTGCAAGCATTGCTGTTCCGGATTGTTGTAAAATCTGGTTCTTTGTGAACTCAACCATTTCTTTGGCCATGTCGGTATCGCGGATGCGAGATTCGGCGGCCTGAAGGTTCTCGGCACTTACGTTAAGACCGATGATGGTGAATTCCAAACGGTTCTGATAAGCACCCAAGTCGGCACGCTGCTTGTTGATTTTTGTAAGTGCGTTATCAAGTGTTTCAATGGCGCGGTTGGCACTGTCCGGATCTGCCAAGGAAATGATTTCATCTTCCATTGTGCGAACACCCAAAGCCTGTGCGGTCATGGTACCGACAAAGGCCTGTGCGCGCTGATCCATATTGGCACCAATGTGGAACCACATTGAACCGGTAACTGTATTTTCGGACCCCTGCTGTGCAAAACGTCCCGTAAGCAAATTCATTCCGTTAAACTGTGCGGAAGTGGCAATGCGATCCACTTCTGCCACCAACTGGGATACTTCCACCTGAATTTGAGCTCGGTCGTCAGCTGCATAAATTCCGTTTGCAGACTGGATTGCAAGTTCACGGATTCGCTGAACAATATCTGTTGTTTCCTGTAAATATCCTTCTGTTGTCTGGATAAAAGAAATTGCGTTCTGTGCGTTGAGTGAAGCTTGATTCAAACCGCGAATCTGGCTACGCATTTTCTCAGAAACTGCCAACCCGGATGCATCGTCACCGGCACGATTGATTTTTTGCCCACTCGAAAGTTTTTCCATATTGCGTTGGGCACTTGCGTTCGTCTCGCCCAACTTGCGTTGGGAAAACATTGCACTCATGTTGTGATTAATAACCATATAAACTCTCCCTTCAAAAAATGTTGCCGTGCAAACCCAAATCGCTCGGCATAAACCTTACATTATGATTTTCGGAAATTTAGAAATTGACTTTAGAAAAATTCTGTTTTTTTTATAAATATTTAAAAATTTCTTCATTAAATAATGACTTGACAAAAAAAAACAATTATAGTAAACTTATTTCATGAACATGGAAGCATTCGTTTTAGGATGTGGTGGAATGATGCCACTTCCTTATCGGCATTTAACATCGGTTTTGGTTCGTAGGGAAGGGGACTTGTTTCTTTTTGACGGAGGTGAAGGAACCCAGGTTTCTCTTCGTCGCCTTAATCTTAAATGGAAGAAAATCAGCGCAATTTTTGTAAGTCACACCCATGCCGATCATGTTACCGGAATTCCCGGAATATTGATGCTTTCCAGCCAAGTTGACAGGGACGAGCCTCTGTACATTTTCGGTCCGCCGAAAATTGCCGAATACATTGAAACCAGCCGACGCGTGTTGGATATGTACATAAATTACGAAATTGTTGTAAACGAAATTACCGAACCCGGAGTCATTTTCGCCAACGAAGATTTTTACATTCGTGCCTTTCCCCTTTTTCATACCAAGCCCTGCGTGGGGTACACTTTGGAAGAATTGCCCCGTCCGGGCGTGTTCTATCCCGAAAAGGCCATGGAACTGGGTGTTCCCAAGGGGAGTTTGTGGTCCACATTGCAGTCCGGCAAATCAGTGGAAACTCCCGATGGACGGATAGTGAACAGCGAAGACGTTATGGGACCTATGCGTACAGGACGAAAACTCAGTTATGTTACGGACACCCTTTACCACAAATCCATTGCGGAAAATGTTCGCGGTTCCGATTTGCTTTTTTGTGAAGGAATGTTCGAGGCCGGTATGGAAGATATTGCCGCCGAGAAAAAACACATGACGGTTACCCAGGCGGCAAAGATTGCACGAGACGCCCATGTGAAAAAAATGGCCTTGTTGCATTACAGCCCTCGCTACACCGATCACGAATTGAAAAATCTCCTTGGACAAGCACAGGGTGTGTTTGAAAATACCGTTCTCACCCGAGATCGAATGGTTTTCGGTGTACCCTACGAAGATTGATGATAGAAGTTCGCAACCTTTCAAAAAAATACAAAGATGCCTTTGCGGTAAGGAACTTTTCCGCGGTTTTCCCAAAAGGTGAGATATCATGTTTGCTGGGAGAAAATGGTGCGGG
>JAFNZQ010000062.1 GCA_017382775.1 Spirochaetaceae bacterium | reverse complement strand
GTTCGGGAAAAATTGATTCATTGGAAATAGTTCGGGAAAATCCCGTTTCCGTTGAACCTTCCAAGGGACTTTTCGCATCCGGCAAAAAAATTGACTGCCGGGTGGTTTTTCCGGTTCTTCACGGACAGTTTGGTGAAGACGGAGCCGTTCAAGGCCTTTTGGAAACTGCGGAAATTCCCTATGTGGGTGGCGGAATCTTGGCCAGTGCCGTAAGTTTCGACAAGGAAATGACCAAGAAAATTTGGGTGGAAAACAACCTTCCTGTGGTTCCTTGGTTTTGCGTCAGAAAGGTTGACTTTTTGAAAGATGGCTTTTTCCCCCGATTTTCCCGTGAGTGTGAAGACAAATTCGGCTATCCGGTTTTTGTAAAACCCTGTTCCGCCGGTAGTTCCGTGGGAGCGAACAAGGTCAACAATACAGACGAATTACTTAAAATGATGGAAAAAGCCTTTGAGTACGATGAAAAAATCTTAATTGAGCAATTTATTCCTGCCAGGGAAATCGAATGTGCGGTTTTGGGAAACGATGAAGTAACTGTCTTCCGCCCGGGTGAGATAATTCCCTCCCATGAATTTTACGATTATGATGCGAAATATACGGATCCCAATGGGGCAGCTTTGCAAATTCCCGCGAATTTAGAGGAAAAAACCGAAAAGGTGATATGCGAAATTGCAGCAAAGGCCTACAAGGCCCTGGAACTAACCGGACTTTCCCGTGTGGACTTTTTCGTGAGTAAAGCCGACAGCGGCCTTTATCTCAATGAAGTCAACACGCTACCCGGTTTTACATCCATAAGTATGTATCCGAAAATGTGCATTGCCGGCGGCATTTCTTATCCCGATTTAATCGACACCTTGTTGGATTTGGCAATTCAGCGGTTTAATGCCCGCGGAATATTGAAAACCACAAAATGATGGCACATTCCTATACCCACGAAAGCCCCTTTGCCTCATTGAGCGACATTTCCGGAAAAAAAATCACCGTAATGGGATTGGGCCTTAACGGCGGCGGCTTGGAAACTGTGAGGTTTTTTGCCCGACATGGTGGAAAGGTTACGGTGACGGACATGAAAACTCGGGAGGAATTGACTCCATCGGTGGAAAAAATCCTTTCCGATCCCTCAATTCCCAAGGAAAATGTTATTTTCCACTTGGGAAATCATTTTATGGAAGATTTTACCTCGGCGGATTGCGTTGTGAAAAATCCTGTGGTAAATTTTTCCAAAAATCAATTTTTGCAAGCCGCCCACGAACAGGGAATTCCCATCGAAAGTGATATTTCGATTTTTTTACGATTTTGCAATTCCCCCATCATTGCCCTTTCCGGAAGCAAGGGAAAATCCTTCACCGCAGGAGGAATTGCCTTTGCTTTGAACGCCGCCGGATTCAAAACCTTTTTGGGAGGAAACATCACTGTAAGCCCGCTGTCATTTCTGCATGAAACTGATGAAAACACCCCCGTGGTGCTGGAACTTTCCAGCTGGCAACTGGCGGATTTGCGTGGACGAAAACTTTTGAAACCGAAAATTTCGGTTTTGACGAAAATTATCCGCGACCATCAAAATTGGTATGACGGAATGGAAAGTTACGTTGCGGACAAAAAACTGATTTACGCCGAGCAGGACAAAGGGGATTTTACCCTAATTTTTGATGACGGAAATTATGCTCGAGACTTCGCGGCGGAAACAAAGGCCGTGGTTTTAAAGTACGGTGGGGAAGATACCGGTGATGATGGTGCCTTTTTGCGGGGAAATCGGGGATGCATCCGGTTTCATCAAGGGGAAGAGACCTGTTTCAATGATGACCTTCTTGTGAAAGGCACCCACAATAGGCAAAATCTCTTGGCGGCTGCCTTGGTGCTGAAAATTTTTCGGGTTCCGTCTTCGCAAATATGCAAAATTCTCGCCCAATATACGGGAATTGAACATCGGTTGGAATATTTTTTCAAATACGAAAATTCTTCCGGAATTGGCTTTGAGTTTTTTAACGATTCCGCTGCCACTGTGCCGGAAGCAACCTTGGCCGCCATTGAAGCCTTTCCGAAAATTGTTCTGATTGCCGGTGGAACGGATAAAAATTCCCAATTTGGACCTTTAATACCCGCTTTGAAAAGGTGCGAAAAAGTTTACTTTTTGAAAGGAAGCGGAACCGACAAAATAAAGGCTTTAACCGTGGAAACAGGTGGGAATGAGTTTTCGGAATATTCGGATTTACAATCCTTGTTGCATGATTTGCACATTTTTTTGGATGGATTTACCCAACCGCTTCCCGTGGTTTTTTCTCCTGCCTGTACTTCCTTTGGAATGTTCAACAACGAGTTTCATCGAGGAAGGGAATTCAAATCGGCGGTGGAAAAGGAGTTTTCCAAAAAAACGAGGTGACGGAATAGATTTTCTTTTCCGAAAAATGGATTTTTTGCCTTTTTCTTCCATATAGTTATATGTGAACAAAAATTACAATCATTCTTTGGTGGAAAATTTAACGAATCAATTTTCTCAAAAAAAGCCCAATGTGCGGGAAAATGTTTTACGCTACGGAATTGAATGCGCCAGTACCTATGAACTGCTGATGTTGCTTTTAGGCTGTGGAACTGCAAAAAATCCTGTGCAAAAATTGGCAAAAACGGCGGTTAGGGCCATAATTTCCAACCCCGACGGAAATGTTGCCGATTTTCTCCAACAAATTGACGGAATTGGTCAAACAAAGGCCATTATTGTGGCCGCGGCTTTGGAATTGGGCAGGCGATTTGCAAATCCCCACGGACAATTCATCAATTACCCCGGCGATGTGCTTCCCTTTGTACGCCATTATTCCTTGGAACCAAAGGAATATTTTTTATCAATTTTACTGAACGGAGCCCATGCCATACAAAAAATTGCGGTTGTGGGTGTGGGGACCGTAAATCGCTGCATTGTGGATCCAAGGGAAGTTTTTCACGATGCCATTGAAGCCCGCAGTGCCGCAATAATTATCTGCCACAACCATCCTTCCGGCACACCGGAACCATCCTGCGAAGACATTCACCTCACGGAACGCATAAGCAAGGCCGGCTCCATAATCGGAATTCCCCTTTTGGACCACATAATAATCACTCGGGATGATTATTACAGTTTTTTGGAAAACGAAACCTTGCCGAAAAATCCCTAAAATCGGAAATTTTATCTGTGTAATCCATCCTTGAGACTTGACAAAAAAAAGAATTTATGATAGAATATTACTGAGTAGTGGGATGGTTCTTACAGTTAAAAAGAAAGTATTGATATCTCTTCTCATCACAATACCTTTGATGGTTGTTTTCGTTGCGTTTTTGTCAAAACCGATTTTTGATGCGATACAATTTAAATTTTATCAGCCATCGGTGTTGGAACGCATTGATAACCGTTTAAAAGCCATTTACGGTCGCTTCGATGAATATTCCAATTCAACCATGGATGTTTTATCCTTGTTTTGCAAAAATTCCGCGGTGAAATCCTGTGTGAACATCGACCAAAATTCGGAAGAAATATTGGAGAGACAACGCCAAATTGTGGCCTTGCAAAACAAAATAGACGGTTTTTTGGGTGTCCGCGTGGTGGGAATGGACGGAAAACGCATTCATTTCAGTTCCTTTTTCAGCGACATAATTCGTTCGGACAACGAAGCCGTGGCCTTTTCCCATTACGACTCCATTGTTAATTTGCCCTATGCATCTGTGGAATCTCCCCATGGAAGTTCGCCACGGATAATTTTCGACACCGTACACGACAGATTCATTTTTTCCTTTCCCTTTGAGGACAATTATTCCATTTACCACGGAACAACACTTTTCTACATATCGGCCGCGGATTTTGGTAAAACCCTTGCTTTGGCCGGTTATTCCGGTATTTCCGATTTTGTTCGGTTGATTTCCTACACCGATGCTGTGGGCGGTACACCTATTCAGGGACTTGTTTTTAATGTGAACGAGGTGGGAAGTGCAAAAACAGTGAATGCGGTCACCGATTTGTGGCGACGGGGGACTGTTCCCATGGGAGGAATTTCAGACGGTTTTGGCGGAGAACGGTTGCTTTTTTCCTATTTCCAAAATAACCGCTATGTGGGAATTTTATACGATTCTTCGGTGTTTGAAATTGATTCCCCTACACGAATCGCCTTGGTTCTGTCCATTTATATTTGCGTGTACCTGTTGATTTTCTTGATTTTGAATTTTCAACGGAATCCCTTGGTAAAATTGAAATCGGAAATTTTGGATTTGCAAACGGAAATTATACGGGAATTTTTTAATAACATAAATAATATCAACTGGGAAATTTTGGCCAAGGAAATTCGCTATCGAAAATTTGATGTTTCCAAACATGTGAAGCGAAATTTAACGAAAAAACAGTTGGATCGCTACGGTGATGAGCTCAACGAATTTATCGATGCCAGTTGGGAAACTCTGTCCGATTTGCTGGAAAACAGTGCTCCCAAGCCCACCGGAAATGTGAAAAAATTGCACGCAATAGAAGAAATCGAGGACATTGATTTAAGTCAAGTGCCCGGTTCCGACCTATTTAATAAAACTCAATTTAATTTGAAAAAACTTCTCGCAGACACTCCCGACCAGTTCGACGACTTGGAAGATTTGGACGAGGTAGAAGCGGTGGCCGAAGTGGAAGCGGTGGACGATGAGCCGGAAGAAATTTCGGTGGAGGATACAGCGGAAACCGTTGAGGAACCTCCGAAACCGGCGGATCCGGTTATTGTGTTTGATACCGGCTACAAAGGCCTTGACGATGAAATACGATTACCTAAAAAGTTGCAAGAGGTGTGTGCACCCACAGAGCAGGATCCGTTTTCCGAGGGAATGGGCATCAACCTGGAAAATTTGAACAGAGAAAAATTTTCCCAGTTTGCCGAATTTTTTGCCGAACTGGATGAAGCCAATGTGGTGCATAATCCATTCTTGGTGGACGACATTGTGCCCAGCATCATCGGTAGCCTGCTGGTTAACAGCGATCAGTCTTCCGATGATGAAACCGAGGTCGCAGGTGATGAAACCGAGGTTGCAGGTGATGAAACCGAGGTTGCAGGTGATGAAGCCGAGGCCGCAGGTGATGAACCCGAGGTCACAGGTGATGAAGCCGAGGTCGCAGGTGATGAAAGCTTCCCGGACGAGGAAAATAATTTTAATTTTGATGTTTCCATGGAAACGGGGTTGTAAATATGCGTAAATCCGGACTTTTATTTCGTGCAAATAAATTTTTAAACGCCCCACCGGAAGAGAAAAAAGTCATCGTGGAAAATGAAGGTGTTTTCAAAATAAATCAAGACAAGGAAATTAGTACGGAAAACCCCTTGGATACGCATACAAACCGAATG
>JAFNZQ010000061.1 GCA_017382775.1 Spirochaetaceae bacterium | reverse complement strand
GCTTGTTTGTTACAAAAAGTATAACACACGTTTTAAAAATATGCAATAATGAAGCAAAAATTTTAAGGATACCAAAATGGGAATTCGAGGCGAATTATTTACCACTCAGGTTATGGTTGAAAACCGCTCGTATTTTTTTAACGTAAAAGAAAATCGCACCGGTGATATTTTTTTGCAAATTGTTGAAAGCAAAAATAAGGAAGGAACACAATTTGACAGGCACGCCATTGTGCTTTTTGCCGACGATATGCAGCGTTTTTTCAAAGGCCTGGATGCCAGCGTCAGTTTTATTGAGAAAGAAAAAAAAGAACGGAAAAAGAAGGCTATGGAAAAGAAAATCGCCCGTTCCGAAAAATATTCTCGCAGTGAAAAACCTGCCGGAGATAAGGTTGGGGTAGTGCATATTCCCTCCCGACGGAAAAAAACAAACTCCGGTGATGAAGAATAGATTTTATTAAAATGAATTTCCCATACAGGTGCAAAGATCCCTTGCTGCCTGTATCATGGGATGTTCCAAAGGAACTTTCTTGGTTTTCCCCGCCACCTTGTGTAGGGGAACGCCCAGGATGCGTCCACCTTGAATGGCAACCATTTCGCCGTACCTTTCCGTGGCAAGCATATTTGCTGCAAAGGAGCCCAATTCGGTGGCGAGAGTTCTGTCGTAGGGTGCAGGTGTGCCGCCCCGTTGTATATAACCCAAAACCGTAACCCTGGGTTCCAGTCCCGTAATCGTCGAAAGTTCCGATGCCAGCCTGTATCCGATGGAGCCTGCCATCTCCTTCCGCCGTTTCTTAAATTCCTTTTTGTCCAGTTTTGCCTCTTCCTCTGTCATGGCACCTTCCGCCACCACAACGATGGAAAACTGTTTTCCGGCCTTTTTTCTTTTCAAAATATATTCGGCCACATATTCCGCATTGTAAGGAATTTCAGGAATTAAAATAACGTCACCGCCACCGGCAATGCCTGCATAAAGGGCCAGCCAACCGGCTTTGTGACCCATAACTTCCACAATCATCATTCGGTTGTGGCTGTGGGCTGTGGTGTGAATGCGGTCAATGGCCTCGGTGGCCACCGACATTGCGGAATGAAAGCCAAAGGAAATATCCGTTTCGGCAATGTCGTTATCAATGGTTTTGGGAACACCGATGATGTTAAGGCCTTCTTCAGCCAACAAATTTGCCGTGGTCATGGTTCCGTTTCCGCCCAATACCACCAGGGCATCCAAGCCCCATTTTCGATAATTTGCTTTGATTTTTTCCACGGCAGTTTTTCCGGTTTCTATGTCAATGGTTTTGTTTTTGAAGGGTTTTTCCCGAGATGTGCCTAAAATCGTACCGCCACGGGAAATGATTCCGGAAAAGTCAGCATCAAACAATTCGGAGGCATTGCCGTCGATTAAACCACGGTAACCGTCCCGAATACCGATAACCCGCATTCCGAAACAGTCAATGGCCGTCCTTGCCACACCACGAATCGCCGCATTTAGTCCCGGAGCATCGCCGCCGGAAGTGAGAATGCCAAAAACCTTTTTGCGTCCATCACTCAAAATTAAACTCCATGGAGCATATCGGACTCGAACCGACCACCTATTGATTGCGAACCAATCGCTCTACCAGATGAGCTAATGCCCCAAAAACACGATTATTGTATCATGCTTTGGGAAAATTGTCAAGGGCAAAGTGAAAAAAAATAAATTTTTTTATAAAAATCCCAATCGTCACTGTCTCATCCGCCCGACACAAGCCGTAAAAAATACTATTGACAATTTTCACTTTTTGTTGTAATATTAAATTCGGAGGATTTATGGCTATAATAACAATTTCCAGGCAGGTTGCGGCTCGAGGTGACGAAGTTGCCACAATTTTGGCGCAAAAAATCGGTTATGAATTTATCACTCGTAAGAAAATCGGCGCAAAAATATTGGAATTGGGGTTTCCCGGTGAAAAGATGAAAAAATACGACGAGATTAAACCCGGTTTTTTCGCCTCGCTCACCAAGGATCGGGATGAATACCTGGATTATTTGCAGACTGCCATACTGGAATTTGCCGTAAAGGGAAACTGCATTTTTATAGG
>JAFNZQ010000060.1 GCA_017382775.1 Spirochaetaceae bacterium | reverse complement strand
CATTATGAAAAAGTCACTCAAAGTTCCGGTTATTGTTATTCTCGTTGCGGTCGCCCTTGCTTCTTGCAGTGGTGTCAATCAGAAATCTTTGTACGACATCAAAATTGATGAGTACATCGACGGTGGTACAGTTCGTCTCGTGGCTAACACATTTGACGCAGGATCCATGGTTAAACTGAAGGTTTATCCCAATGAAAACATGGAGATCCAAAACTTGTATTACACGGTTCAAGGAAGCGATAAATCTGTTCCCATTGATATCAATTCTATGACCTTCCAGAAACCCAATGCAAGCATTGTTATCAAAGCTGACTTTGTTTCCATAGAAAAGCCCGAACTCTTACCTGAGGCATTGCCCGAAGAACAGCCTGATAACCAGTAGCACTGTCTATTCATTTTGCGGGTAGCAATACCCGCAAAACTATTCAACCAAATCTCATTAAATCATACATTGAGGTTTTTTCTTGTCCATAGATAATACGAACATTCGAAATTACAAAGTTTTTCCTGCCGTATTGCACGGAATTTTCCATTTATCATCGTTAAAAAGCATTTTACGAGCCGCCAAAATTGCATTTTTGGAATTTTTTGTCCACCAGTTTGCGGTAAAATGGAAGTTGCGAAAGGACATTATCATCCATGTGGATCACCCCTTGGACGAAAAAGTACCATTCACGCCGGAGAAGGTTGACGTTTACTTGGACTTCGTGGCATTTTTTATACGGCCCTTGCGGATGTTGCAAAAACGATGTGGCAAAAATGGCGTTAAAAGAACCGGGGAATTTGCCGGTTTGGTGGGAGATACCTACAAGAAGGCCTCGGAATTTTACAATCTTTTTCTTACCACAACCCATCGTCCCAAAAAAGTTAATTACAAAGGCTTTGGTCTCATCCACGCCTTTGACCCCCACTATCTTTGCGTTCCAAGCCTGCACATTGCCATTGTTATTCTCACATACAGTTATTACCGCAAAGTGCTTCCGGAAGAGGGCTTTTCTCCGGAGGAACAGGCCATTTACAACAGTGAATTGTACAGTGGTGCCTTGGCCATTGCGGAAACCGTTTTGTACATAAAACAACACAGCGTAAACTGCATTCCGGCTGCGGTTTATATGATGACCGAATTGGTACCTTCCCTGTTCACCGTGGAAGATGGGACGAACTTCATTTCCGACCTTTTTGTAAAATCCAATGAGGTTAGCGAAGAAGACTGCAAAAAAATTCGAGAATACATACAGGATCGCTTCGAAAGATTACTTTTGGAACGTCAATATTGTGAAAACTGGACAGAGCCGCTATCTCGCTGGCTTTTGGAATATCACGGACAAAATTCTTAAGACTTCAAAAATGCCACAACTTCCGAAAGATTGTCTTCGTTGAAAAAATCAGCACCTTCAAAGAACATTTTAATGGATTCCTTGTCGGCGGGAGTGGGATTTTCCTTTTTCAAAAGGGATTTACCCAATGTGTGTTTCAAAATCATTAGGAAAAATTTATGGATTCCGTGGAGATTCTCCATGAAAAATCCACCTTGTAAATAAAACAGAGGAGTATCTGTTAAAAAATTTTTCTTTTTAAGTTCTTCCATGGAGAGAACACCGGCTGTGCTCATTCCCACGGCACAAACGGCACGCACATTGTACCGTTTTTTGGCCTCTTTCAGACCTTGGATGAAGCCGCCGAAAAGCCAGCCCACAAAAACGACATCGGCACCTTGCGACAGGGTTTGAGAATCATATAAATTAAAAACAGGAATACCGGTTTTTTCAGAAAGAGCCTGCCCGTAACGGCGAGAAAAACCGGTGTTTGAACAAAAAATAATTCCGTCCATGGGTGACTGCAACCGACAGGGGAAGCCCTGACGGTTGTTTTACGCACAAGGCTGATTAGGCCTGTTCTTCAATAACGGATGCGAATTTGCGACCGCGACGAGTCTGATACACAACTGTACCCGTGGCTTTTGCAAAAAGGGTGTCGTCCTTGCCCCGTCCCACCAAATTTCCGGGATGGATCTTTGTTCCCCGCTGGCGAACAAGAACTGATCCGGCAGAAACAAATTCACCACCGTAAACTTTTACACCCAAATACTTGGGGTTTGAATCGCGACCATTTTTAGCGCCACTTCCGCCCTTTTTTCGTCCCATTTTTATCTCCTTATGAAGTAACGATTTCCTGCCGGAAGGAAAGGTTTTCGGGATAATCCCTTT
>JAFNZQ010000059.1 GCA_017382775.1 Spirochaetaceae bacterium | reverse complement strand
TTGTTGCCGTTAGTGATGTGGAAAATCGAAAAGATTTAGTTTATGTGTCCATCCGTTACGACGATCAAACCATCCCCTTTGCCTACAAAGCCCATATCAACAACTATCTCACATCGGTTAAAAATGTGGTTTTGGAAGACGATATGGAAAATCATGGGGAGGAACAGGGATGAGCTCTTCATTGGATAATGTTCTCTTTATAAAGTTACCGGAGGATTTCAGCCTTCCCGTAAAAGACTTTGAAATTCGCAATGACATTCCCCTGCCGGTTTTTTTCGAAGGGGAAAAATTCAAGGCGGAAAACCTAACGGAAGAGGCAATTTTTGCCGGAATTTTGATTTTGCTGGCCCACGATACCCAAAATCCCCACATTCCTTACTACCGTGAGTTAATAAAAAAGGCTCGGCCTAAGTTGCGTGAAGAACTTACTTCGGTGGCCATAATGAAGGCCTTGGATGAGGAATTTACCTTTGCGGAGGAAATTTTCGCCACCCTCAGGGGATTAAACCCCGACGACACCCTCACCATTTTGAATTCGGCGAATTTTTTCAGCAGTTACGCCGATTATTTTCGTAAAATAAACCTTTTCGACGATGCCACAGCCTACAACGAAAAGGCGGCCCACTTTTATTCCCTTGCCACCGACAGCGAAACCGTAATTCCCGACGCCTATTTTTACGCCGGACTTTTTTTCGAAAAAATGCAAAACTTTTCTCGGTGCAAGGAATTTTTCGAAAGTTACCTGGCCTTGGTTTCCAACGAAAAGGATGAAGACGGCAAAAAAAATTTGGACAAAAAAATCGGAAAGGCCAATTTGACCTTACAAAAAATTTCCACTTCCAATTTGGATGATGCCCTTTTTCAAGGTGCCTACGAAGCCGTTCGTGACGGAGACATTGACGGTGGCATTGAAAAAGTCCGCCTTTTCTTGGCAAAAAATTCCAAATCACCCAACGGATGGTTCCTTTTGGGATGGGCATTACGTTCCGACGGAAAATTTCCCGATGCCCTTAATGCCTTCAAAAAGTCTCGGGAACTGGGGCTTGAAAACAGCGAAATTTTCAACGAAATGGCCATTTGCCACATGGAGCTGGGTGGCTTGGATGAGGCGGAAAAACTTCTCTGCAAGGCCTTGGAAATGGACGGTGAAAATTCGAAAATAATTTCCAACCTGGGATTTTTGGCCCTTCGCCGTAACGATGAAGCCACAGCAAGAAAATATTTCCTTTCGGTTTTGGAATTTTCCCCCGAAGACAAAATTGCCCTGTCCGCCTTGGAGATGTTGGAAAGATGAAATTGTACTTTGCCACCCAAAATCCCCATAAAGTGGGTGAGATGCAAAAAATTCTTCCCAATATAGAGTTGATGATTCCGCCGGATTTCACCTGTGTGGAAGATGGAACCGATTTTATGCAAAACAGCGTAAAAAAGGCCCGCTCTCTTTTTCAAGTGGTAAATTCTCCCGTAATTGCCGACGATTCCGGCCTTTGTATTGATTGCCTTGGAGGAAATCCGGGAATTTTTTCATCTCGATACGGTAGCGATTTGCGTTACGGAAAATTTTTATGTTCCAATCAGGCTGAAAAAAATCTGTCCATAGTAAAGGAAGTAAACGAGGCTTTATCGGAAAAATCCATGGATGCCACCCTTTGGGAAAACCGAAAATGTCGCTTCATTTGTGCTTTAACATTCATGACCGGAGAAAATCGGTTCATTTGTTTTCAAGAAACCTTGGAAGGCTGCATTGCCCATGCCCCTGCGGAAGATGCCAAAGGCGGTTTCGGCTACGATCCCATAGTGTTTTTGCCCGAATACGGAAAAACCGTGGCGGAACTTTCCGAAGATGAAAAAAACCGTATTTCCCACCGAGGTAAGGCCGCAGCCCATTTGATTAAATATCTTTCTGCTTTAAACTAGGCTTTTGCCACATTTCCGGTGGCAACAATGTCGCTTCCCGTGTCTGCCACGTTTTTCACGATTACATCCCCGATTTTCACCGGAGCTTTCACGGAAATTCCCCGTAAGGCGTCCATCACCGGAAAAATTTTGTCCTTGGAAATTTCCGTAGCAGTTTTTACCGAAACCAAAGGCTCTTTCCCGTCGGTTACAAAAACCGTGGATGTTACCATGCGCATGGGGGAAGTGACTTCTTTGCGAGCATAGGAATCTCCCTTGGGACAAGTGTTTCCGGTGACCTGTTTAACTTCTCCACCGTCTATCGTTACTTGAAGGGGACAGCCCATCGGACAGCCGATACATATTAAGTCTCGAATTTCCATATTATTCCTCCAAACCCATGGTGATTTTATTTTCAAAGGGCAGGGTAGTGGCCAATTCTTCCAAAAGTGCCTTCGGAAGAATCAAGGTTTCCATTTCCCCGGGGCTGACAATTTTTTTCTTTTTCGAAAGAATTACCCTGTCGCCACAGCGTAAGGTGATGGCACAGTTTGACCTCACTTCTCCCACACGGAAGCGAACCGTTACGTCCTCTAAACCGCGGGAAATGCAGATTTTTTGCGGCACAGTGTACCGAACGCCTTTTTCGCAATGGATGAAAATTTCTTTTTGGGGCAAATTTTCCCCACCTTGGTTTTTCAAGGCGAATTTTCCGGCATTTTTCCCCGCAACGGAAGCCTCCGAAGACACAAAATCCACCAAATCATGGACGTGGAGAACATTTCCGCAGGCAAAAATTCCCGAAAGGTTTGTTTCCAAAAACTGATTTACTTCCGCACCGCCGGTTATGGGCGACAGTTTTACACCGCATTCCGCCGAAATTTCGTTTTCGGGGATCAAACCGCAGGAAAACAGCACCGTGTCGCAGGGAATGTCTCGTTCCGTACCTTTTATGGGCTTAAAATTTTCGTCCACCTTGGACAGGGTAACGCCTTCCACCCTGTCTTTACCGCGAATTTGCGTAATGGTGTGACTTAACAAAAGGGGAATGCCAAAGTCGTCCAAACACTGAACGATATTCCGTTTCAGTCCGCCGGAGTATGGCATGAGTTCCGCAACCAAATGGACTTTACCGCCTTCCAAGGTGATTCGTCGTGCCATAATAAGGCCAATGTCGCCGGAGCCTAAAATGACCACATCCTTTCCGGGCATGAGGCCGTCAACGTTCAAAAGCCGTTGAGCCGTACCTGCGGAAAAAATTCCTCCCGGACGAAAGCCGGGGATGTTCAGCATTCCCCGTGGTCGTTCCCGACATCCCATGGCCAAAACCACGGATTTTGCCTTAACTGTAAAAAGGCCTTCTTCCTCATTCATGGCCGTAATAACACGGCTTTCACCGTGAATGTTGAGAACAAAGGTGTTGAGCATAACAGGGATTTGAAGACTTTCCGCTTCACGAATAAATTCCGCAGCATATTCCGGACCTGTAAGTTCTCGCTTGAAAGTATGTAAACCGAAACCGGTATGAATACATTGATTTAAAATTCCGCCGAGTTTGTCACCTCGCTCGAAAATTACCGTTTCGGCACCGGTTTTTTTCGCCTCAATGGCGGCTGCAAGTCCACCGGGGCCTCCGCCGATAACTGCCACGTCCCAGGTTTTCATTGGCGGCCTCCTTTATGTCCAAAAACAATTTGGGATGAACCTCCGCACTTTGTAACCTTTTCCACGGGGATTTTCAATTCACGAGAAAGGATTTCCATGATTTTTGGGCTGCAAAATCCCCCTTGGCAACGTCCCATTCCCCCACGTACCCGTCGTTTTATTCCGTCCAGGGATTTAGCTCCGGGATTACGGGAGATGGCATCAACGATTTCCCCCTCGGTGATGGATTCACAGCGACAAACAATTTTTCCGTACAAGGGATTTTCCGCGATTAAGGCCTTTTTTTTCTCATAAGAAAGGGAGTGGAAATTCGCAAAACCCTTTCGGAATTTGTTGAAAGAAGGATTTTCTTCCGGAGAAAGAATTTCCGCCACAATTTTTGCCACAAACCTTCCTATGGCCGGTGCGGAAGTCAACCCCGGCGACTGAATGCCTACCACGTCAACAAAGCCTTTTTCCGCCTCTTCGATTATAAAATCGTGTCTCGCCTCCGTGGCCCGTAACCCTGCAAAGGATGTGATTGCACGTCGCAAAGGCAGTTGGCTAACGGACAGATTTGATAATTCCCTTATTTTATCCAAACCCCATTGGGTGGTGGAAATATCCTCTTTGTCATCAATATCTTCCGCCGTGGGACCCACAAGTAAATTGCCGTGAACCGTGGGCGTAACCAAAACCCCTTTACCATAGGGACCGGGCAGAGAAAAAATCGTATGACTGACAAAATTTCCCACATCCTTGTCCAAAAGAAGGTATTCTCCCCGCCTTGGTGTTATGTGGATTTTTTTGTCGCAAACCATGTTGTGAATCACATCGCCATGGACACCGGCGGCGTTCACCACAACCTTTGCTTCCACAGTTTTGTCAGCGGTGAAAATTCGGAAAAAGCCATCCTCTTTTTGAATATCAGTGACGGCTGCATTGAATATAAATTCCACTCCGTTGTCGGCGGCGTTTTCTCCCAAGGCAAGGGTAAGACCGAAAGGACACACAATTCCGCCGGAGGGAGCAAAAAGGGCAGCAACAGTGCTTTCGGCCAAATTCGGTTCCATACGGAAAAGTTCATCACGGTTTTCAATGATTTCCAGGTTTTTAACCCCATTTTTTTCACCGCGATTTTTCAGTTCATGTAATTTGGGAATTTCTTCCTTTGAATGGCAGGTTACCAATGAGCCGCAACGTTTAAAGGGAAAGTCCAGTTGGGCGGAAAGTTCTTCCATGAGAAAATTGCCTTCCACGTTCAGTTTTGCCATTAAAGTGCCGGGACGGGCATCGTAGCCTGCATGTACAATACCGCTGTTGGCCTTGGATGTTCCGCAACAAAGGTCCTCATCCCTTTCCAAAACACAAATCTTGGCTTTAAAACGTGAAAGCTCGCGGGCAACGGCACAACCGGAAACACCGGCGCCGATTATAGCAATGTCAAACACGAAGCCTCCTAGTTTCGCGGCTGAAAAATCGTTCTGCCCTCAAGGTAACTTTCACTGTCGGTGATGCAAAGTCGCGCCAGGACTTCGAAAGGCTCTCCTTCGTCAAAGGTTGCCATGTGGCTAAATCTCAACTCAATTTTGCCGTCGATCTTTTTCAAATCAGCGTATCCCGCCAAAAAGTCGCACACAATACCGTTTTCCGTCCTTTCCACATTGGCGGCCCGTCCGCTCCAAGTTTCTCTTTATGTCAAAGT
>JAFNZQ010000058.1 GCA_017382775.1 Spirochaetaceae bacterium | reverse complement strand
CTTCTTTTCAGGGGCGTGGAATGAATGACGCAGGGGCACGATCCTATGTATATCCTCGTGCCAGCGCAATGCTGGCAAGGGCGTTCCTTGGGGAGCGTGCCCGCTCGCTTTTTACCTGTTCATCAATCAGAGACCTTTACATGAAGGTTTTTGACGGAGAACCTCCCGCACTTCCCGAAGTTTTATTGATTCGTGACTTGGAAAAAACTGCCACCGCTTCTTTTGTGGAAGAATTTTCCTCCCTTTTGTCCGTGTTCCCCAAGCCCGATGAGGTGTGTCTCCGTTTGCTTTCCCTTTACGATTACGACAATTTGAAAGTGATACTGGGTGCCCTCCGCAACGGCGACATTGAACCGCCGGAATTGGTAAATACGGGAAAGTACAGCACTTTTTTTCCGGGATGCTGGCCGAATCTCCGTAAAATGACGGAAAAAACCATTTTTTCATGGGTGGTCGACGATTTCGAAAAAAATCTGCCCATCAACATAATCTACAATAAATTGGACAAACAATACTGTCGCCGCCTTTTTTCTTCATTAAAAGAATTGGACGGCGAAACTCAGTTGCAAATTAAATCAATTTTGAAGGAAGAATTTATCTTGCAAAACATTATTTGGGCCATGCGATTACGCATATACCACAAGTTAAGTGTGAGCAAGATAATTCCGTTACTCACCACTCTCGCCGACGGCGATGCCCATGGGGACTTAATCGCCGGCCCTGCGGTGGTGGCCCTGAATAAAAATTTTTCCGATTATTCCCAGTGGCAAAAATGGCATTATTCCTTCCTGGTAAATCCCCCGGACGGTTCCTCTCGCTGGGTTTTCGATCCCACATATTTTGAGCAGCGAATGGTCAGTCATGTGGTGAAAGTTGCCCATCGCGCATTCAGAATGAATCAGTTTTCGGCGGCCATGCTTGTGGCCTTTTTCCGACTGAAACAACAGGAATTGGCCTACATTCGGGGTGCATCCAATGCAATTCACTTAAATTTGAATATAAATGAATTTCCGAATTTTTACAAATTTGAGGTATAGGAATGGCACGAACAGAGAAAATGGAATTTGTAAGGTTGATGATTCTCAAGGAAGACATCGAAAAGGTGATGGAGTATCTTGGAAAGCAGAAAAACTTCGAATTAACCGAAAACTCCAATCCGGATTCCGACAGCACAAAAAATGTTTCCCTTGTGGTGTTTAATAAATTGCAGCAGGTTCGTGAATTTCTGAAAATAGATGATATTTCCATCTTGGAAGATGCCACTGCTGCCTCTCCCCGTGATGAGGACTATCAGGCGGCGGAAAAACTCATTTCCGAATCCCATTTGTTGCAAACAAGACTTTCTGCGGCACAGGAAGAGTACAAAACTGCGGAACAGCTTTACAATGAAGCCATGGCCTTTTCCAACCTGAACATGCCCTATTCCAATTTGGAGCATCTTTCCTTTTTAACAATGAAAATCGGAATGATGTCCAAAGAAGACAGAGAACGGCTGAAAATTGCCTTGGGAGACAAGGTTGTCATAGCCAGCCTCGGTAACGATGAAAGCCGGGTAATGATTTCCTCATCGAAGAAAAACAAATTTTCCCTTGACACGGAATTGAAACGTTTTAATTTTACGGAGATGGATTTGCCCAAGGAATTCATCGGACTTCCCGCTGAAGCCATTGAAAAATTGCGGATTCAAAATGATGAGAAAAAAGTCATAGTCTCATCCATTCAGCGAGAATGCGAAGATTTTTCCGCTGCCAACCACAATTTGCTTTCACGTTTGTTGCAATCCTTTTCCGTGGGAAGCCAAATTCACAAAGTGGTGGATACCTTGGATTCAACTCAGCGAATATTCAAAATAACCGGATGGATTTCCACCCGTGATGTGAAAAAATTCATCGAGGAATTAACCTATCTTACCCAAAACCGATGTTCCATCACCAAGTTTTCCGCCGACGAAATGAAACGTAAAAGCAACATAAAAATACCGGTGAAGCTAAAACACAACAAATTCGTTT
Source organism: Spirochaetaceae bacterium (assembly GCA_017382775.1). Classification (GTDB taxonomy): domain Bacteria; phylum Spirochaetota; class Spirochaetia; order Treponematales; family Treponemataceae; genus RGIG268. Next base: position 4,153 of record JAFNZQ010000058.1, on the reverse strand, counting down.
CCGGCTTCGAGGGAATTGTTTTCAGTTACGGTTGTCCGTTGTACGGAACCATCGATCCCACTCCCATTGTGGCCTTTTTCTTCACCCTTTTGTTCGGAATAATGTTCGGCGATTTGGGACAGGGACTGGTTTTCCTCCTTTTGGGACTGTTGCTTAACTTCCGTATAATCAAACTGGGCAAGTGGAATAAATACGCTCCCGTGTTCATTGCCATAGGTTCCTCCGCTTCCGTTATGGGAATTTTAACCGGTGAGTTTTTTGCCAACAGCCAAGTTTTAATCCCTCTGTCCCGTGCCATAAGCGGTTTGTTCGGCGAACCGAAAGATCACATTTTACACCTAATGCCGGAAGCGGGAAGTATGGACAAACTTTTTGTGTTCCTGGGATTTACCTTGGCTGTGGGCTTTGTCATAAACAGCATTGGTCTCATCATAAACATAATCAACCAATTTATGCTGAAACGACCGGGACACGCCCTTTTCGGGAAAACCGGCCTTTGCGGTGCCACTTTCTTTTGGTATGTGATTGCCCTTGTTATACGAATGATGTTTTTCGGTGCCGCAATTTCCATTTTGGATATAGTCATTATCGCCATAGCCTTGTGCGGTGTGTTTTTCGCATCCCCCTTGGAGCGCCTTGTGGAAGGACATAGACCGGTTTTCGAAAACGGCATAGGCATTGCCTTCATCGAAGGCCTTGTGGAACTTTTGGAAGTGGTTTCCAGTTATCTTTCCAATTCCGTTTCCTTTCTCCGTGTGGGTGCCTTTGCCCTTGCCCATGCCGTATTGGGCTTCATCATTTTCACATTGCAGGACATGGTGGCAGCCTCTTCCATGGCAGGAGGCATTCTCGTGGCCATTGTGGGCAATGCCATCGTCATTGTCCTTGAAGGAATGATTGTGGCCATCCAGGTGATGCGACTGCAATACTACGAATTCTTTTCGAAATTTTTTGTTGAAACAGGGCGACAGTTTAAGCCCTTCGGTTTTCAATACAATACAAAGGAGGAGAAAAAATAATATGAATCAATCAATCGTATACAGAATATTTGGAGGAAATATGCGAAAGATTTTTGTGCTTTTGATTATGATCGGTTTCTGCGGTGGAGCATTTTTCGCCCAAGAAGCGGCTACCGAAGCCGTCCCTGCGGAAGAAACGGTGGCAGAAGTTTCCGCATCTGAAAATGGTGCGGCAAGTGCCCTTAAATACCTGGCTGCAGGTTTGGCTGTGGGACTGGCTTGTATCGCCGGCGGAATGGCTGTGGCACGCATTGGAGCCGCTGCCATGGGTGCTATGGCAGAAAATGCCGAACTTTCGGGAAAGGCCTTGCCCTTCGTCGGATTGGCGGAAGGTATTTGTTTGTGGGGCTTTTTGGTGGCATTGTTTATCATCTTGAACTGACATTTTGGGATATTACATCATTGCCGACCGGGAGTTGGTGCTGGGATTCAAACTTGTGGGAGTGCCGGGGACAATCGCCCTTAAACGGGAGGATGCCCTTTCGGCCTTTAAGCGAGTAACGGATCCGTTAACCAATTCCCCCATTAAAGATGTTCGTATTCTCATTTTAAGTGAAAGTGTTTCGTCAATGTTGGAAGATGAAGTGATAAAACATCAAATGTCCGGGGGACTTCCCCTCATCGTGGAAATTCCCGATCTTAACGACACCGGTCACAAAAGAAAATCCATATCCGACATGATTCGCAGCGCTGTGGGAATCAGTATCTAAAAAGGAAGGACAACATGGATGAAAATGAATTAACCGCAACTCTTGATAAAGAGATTCGGGAAAGTGCCAGAATAAAGGCAGAACGTATTTTACAAAATGCCGATGTAACTTGCGAAAAAATCGAAGGTTCCTTGGGAGAAAAAGTCGCGGCCTTTCGTGAAGAAAAAAAGATTTTTTACGATAAACTCATTGAAGAGTACCGTAAATCTCAATTTGCGTCCATTCCCTTGGAAGAAGCTCGCATGAAAATTTCCTTTGAAGATCAGAAGTTGCGACGGGTTTGTCGTGACTTTTTCGATATATTAAATGAGGATGAACGTCTGCAACTGATAGAAAAAATGCTCATCTTGTACAAGCCTGTTTTGGAAAAAAAATCCTTGCACCTTGTGGTAAATCAATTTGATGTGAAAAAAGTGAAGGACTTGGTGACCAAGACTCTTAACGCAACAATTATTGATTGCGTTTCCGTCAGTGAAGCCGAAGCCTCCACCTATGAAGGACGTTTGGGAATCCTCATAAAAAGTGAAGAAGGGGATATCCGCTGTCGAGCAACCCTTTCGGAACTGGCTCGTCACGTTTTGGATGAAAATCGGTTGGAGTTGGCCTCCGTCCTTTTTTCCGCGGGAGTTTAGCAAATGATTGAAGGAAAGATAACACGAATTTCCGGTCCCATCGTTATGGCCTCCGGATTGGATAATTGCGGCCTCTATGATGTTGTGGACGTGGGCGAATCCGGGTTGATCGGCGAAATTATTCGTCAAAACCAAGGTTGTGCCACCATTCAGGTTTACGAAGAGGATACGGGACTTCGCATTGGCGAAAAGGTGAAATGTTCCCTTCGACCTTTGTCGGTTTTACTGGGTCCCGGATTGGTGGGAACCATTTACGACGGAATTCAGCGTCCTTTGCGGGAGTTGTCGGAAAAATCCGGACCCTTTTTGCTTCCCGGAATCCGCACTTCACCCATTGATGAAGACCGTATTTGGCACTTTAAGGCAATCCTAAAAGAGGGTGACAGCATTTATCCCGGTGAAGTACTGGGAACGGTGCAGGAAACTCCATCCATTTTGCATAAAATAATGGTTCCTCCCAACATAAAGGGAAAAATCCTGGAGAAAATGACCACATCCGGGGATTTTACCATAAAAGATGTAATCGCTGTCACCGATTTGGGTGAAGAAATTCGTCTTGCCCATTATTGGCCCTGCCGCGTTGCCAGGCCTTTCACCACAAAATTAACCATGTCAGAGCCCCTCGTTACCGGCCAGAGAATTATAGACGTGTTCTTCCCGCTGTCAAAGGGCGGAACGGCGGCAATTCCCGGCGGTTTCGGAACGGGAAAAACCATGACTCAGCACGCCATCGCAAAGTGGTGCGATGCGGACCTGATTGTCTACATCGGCTGCGGAGAGCGGGGCAACGAAATGACCGACGTTCTAACGGAATTTCCGAAACTTATCGATCCGCGAACCGGTCGTTCCCTCATGGAACGTACAATTTTGATTGCCAATACTTCCAATATGCCTGTGGCCGCCCGTGAAGTTTCCCTTTATTCCGGAGTAACCTTGGCGGAATATTATCGCGACATGGGAATGGATGTGGCAATTATGGCGGATTCTACCAGTCGCTGGGCCGAGGCTCTCCGCGAACTTTCCGGCCGAATGGAAGAAATGCCGGCGGAGGAAGGTTTCCCGGCCTATTTGCCCACTCGATTGGCTGAATTTTACGAAAGGGCAGGGCGAGTCTCCGGCCTTTCCGGAGAAACCGGTTCCATCTCCATAATCGGAGCTGTTTCACCTCCCGGCGGCGACTTTTCCGAACCTGTTACCCAGCATACGAAACGGTTCATTCGCTGTTTTTGGGCCTTGGACAGGGAATTGGCAAATTCCCGCCATTATCCCGCCATCGGCTGGATCGATTCCTATTCCGAATATGCAGACGAAGTGCGTGCTTGGTGGGAACATTTGGATGGGGATTGGTACAAAATTCGCGAAGACGCCTTGAATCTTTTGAAAAAAGAGCAAAAGTTGCAACAAATTGTCCGCTTAATCGGTTCCGACACCCTGCCTGACTCCGAAAAATTGATTTTGGTGGTGGCGGAGATGATAAAAAACGGATTTTTGCAGCAAAATGCCTTTGATAAAATAGATGTTTTCTCCGTTCCCAAAAAGGAATTGGAAATTTTGCGACTTATGATGAAATTCTATGATTTGGGACGAAGCCTGGTAAAATCCGGAGTACCTTTGGTTAAAATTGCGGAATGCCCTGTGCGTAACGAAATTGTGAAAATAAAAACCACGATTCCCAATGAGAATTTGCAAGTCCTGCAAGTTATAGAAGCCAAATTGGAAACGGATTTTGAAAATTTGGGCAAGATTTATAAAAAAGGCGGTGAATCATGAAAGGTTTAGAGTACAAAGGGCT
>JAFNZQ010000057.1 GCA_017382775.1 Spirochaetaceae bacterium | reverse complement strand
CGTGGCAACTATTGGAAAAACTCGAATAGTTCGATCGGATGACGAAACGGCCACACACACCGAACGCGGCAACTGTTCGAAAAATTCGAATAGTTCGATCGGCCGACGAAACGGCTACACACACCGAACGCGGCAACTATTGGAAAAATTCGAATAGTTCGCAACCGATAAAAAAAGCCTTCCACCCGAACAAAGGGGCAGAAGGCCTCATCATTTACACGACCTTATCGGTTACCGTGTTTCAAAACAGCCTGAGCTGCAGCCAATCGTGCCAAAGGAACACGGAAAGGCGAACAAGAAACGTAGTTCAAACCGGTGCGGTAGCAGAAATCGATGGTGGCCGGATCACCGCCGTGCTCACCACAAATTCCCAACTTCAATGTGGGCGCAACTTTTCGTCCCTTTTCCGCAGCCAGCTGCATCAAAAGGCCAACGCCGCTTTCGTCAATGGATTTGAAGGGATCCATTTCGAAAATGCCTTTTTCCTCATAGGCCGGCAAGAATTTGCCTGCGTCGTCACGGCTGAAAGCGAAGGTCATTTGTGTCAAGTCGTTGGTTCCGAAACTGAAGAAGTCAGCGTGTTCCGCAATTTTGTCTGCCAAAAGGCCTGCTCGCGGCACCTCAATCATGGTTCCGATTCGAATGTTGAAGTCAATATTTTCTCGTTCAAATACTGCTTTCATAATTTTTTCGCAGGAAGAACGGATCATCTTCAATTCGGCAGGATCGCACACAATGGGAATCATAATTTCCGGATGAACGTCAATCTTCTTTTTCAGACAGGCGGCTGCGGCCATGGAAATTGCCTCAACCTGGGTTTCGTAAATTTCCGGATAAGTAATGGCCAAACGGCAACCACGGTGACCCAACATGGGGTTCATTTCGTGGAGTTTTTCCAGCTTTTTCGCCAAAATTTCCGCATCGCACTTCATGTGAGTGGCCAATTCTTCCGTTTCGGCCTTTGTGTGAGGAACAAATTCGTGCAAGGGCGGATCCAAAAGGCGAATTGTAACCGGCTTTCCGTTCATCGCTTCCAAAATACCGGCAAAATCCTTGATTTGCAAGGGCAAAATATGCTTCAATGCTTCCCGTCTCTGCTCTTCTGTGTCGCTGGCAATCATTGCACGGAAGTGAATCAACTTTTCTTTGTCAAAGAACATGTGTTCCGTTCGGCAAAGTCCGATTCCTTCAGCACCAAAATCGAAGGCAACTTGCGCGTCTCGGGGCTGATCCGCATTGGCACGCACTTTGAAGCCCATGATGTCGCCACGTTTGGCGGAATGACGTACATCATCGCACCACGAAAGGAACAATTTGGCATCGTCGTTAAATTCCGGCTGCTGCAAGGGCAAAGATCCGTCAAAGACCTCTCCTGTGGAACCGTCAATGGTGATAAAATCACCCTGTTTGAAAACCTTGTCCTTAATCTTCACAGTGTCGTTAATGAAAACAATCTCGCCGGCGCCACTGACGCAAGGCGTTCCCATTCCACGGGCAACAACCGCAGCATGGCTGGTCATTCCCCCGGTGGATGTCAAAATTCCTTCGGAAACGGCCATTCCGGTAATATCTTCCGGACTGGTTTCTTGACGAACGAGGATTACCTTTTCGCCCTTGGCAACTTCGGCTTCGGCTTCGGCTGCGGTGTAAACAATTCGTCCGCAAGCCGCACCGGGAGATGCGTTAAGGCCTTTTGTAAGAACAACGGCCTTTTTTCGCACATCCTTGCTGATCATTGGGTGAAGAAGCTGATCCAACTGATCGGGGGAAACGCGAGCGATGGCTTCTTCCTTGGTGATTAAACCTTCGTTTACCATGTCCACAGCGCACTTAACCGCAGCGTGACCTGTTCGTTTTCCGTTTCGTGTCTGCAAAATGAACAGTTTGTTCTGCTGAATGGTAAATTCCATGTCCTGCATATCTCGATAATGTTTTTCAACATTGCAAATTGTGGAATACAGTTGATTGTACATTTCCGGATTTTCTTCCTTTAATGTACTGATTTTTGCGGGAGTTCGAACACCGGCCACAACGTCTTCACCTTGGGCGTTAATAAGGTATTCGCCGTAAAATTCGTGAACACCGGTGGAAGGATCTCGGCTGAAACAAACTCCGGTACCGGAATCGTCACCGAAATTACCGAAAACCATTGATTGTACGTTCACCGCAGTTCCGGCAAGACCGCGAATGTTGTTCATTCGGCGATAAGCGATTGCACGCTCGTTCATCCAAGAGCCGAAAACCGCATCAATGGCTCCCCAAAGCTGATCGATTGGGTTTTGGGGAAAATCCGACTTTGTATGTATTTTGTAAATTTCTTTGAAGCGAGCAACCAAGGCTTGCAAATCGGATGTATCCAATTCAGTGTCCAACTGAACGCCTTTTTTCGCCTTTGCTTCGGAAATGGCATCTTCGAATTCTTTTCCCGGAACGCCTTTTGCCACATCACCGAACATTTGGATAAATCGGCGATATGCATCCCAGGCAAAACGGGGATTGTTTGTTTTTGTGGACAGGCCCTCAACTGCGGCATCGTTAAGACCGAGGTTCAAAATTGTGTCCATCATTCCCGGCATACTGATTGCGGCTCCGGATCGAACGGAAACCAAAAGGGGATCTGCTGCATCGCCTAATTTTTTGCCCAAGGATTTTTCCAGTTTTGCCAAATTTGCGGCCACTTCATCCTTTAAATCTTGTGGATATGACCGATTATTTTCATAATATATCTTACAAACTTCCGTTGAAATGGTAAATCCCGGAGGAACGGGAAT
>JAFNZQ010000056.1 GCA_017382775.1 Spirochaetaceae bacterium | reverse complement strand
CCCTACGTTTTGCATTTGCCCAAATCCAAGGAAGGCACAATTCGCTGCATTTCCGAAACTGCGGAAGTAACGGTGAGCCGTACGGAAAATGAAAGGGATTTTGCCCCTAAATTTTACGAGCCCGGTATGTATGAAGACGAATATCGCGGCAAAGGTCTCATGGGGGAAACTTCCACACGAATTGTACGGGAAGTTTTCGGCTACAAAACCGCTCCCTATTCCAAAATGGTCTTGGGCGAGGTGATCGGCTTTCCCGGAAAATGGTCCAGCTATCCGCCTCATCACCACCATCAGCCGGAAATTTACTATTACAAAACCCTGCCGGAAAACGGTTTCGGATTTTGCGATTTAGGGGACGAGGTTTTGAAAGTTACCAATAACGACACCGTTTTTATTCGTGACGGACAAATTCATCCCCACGTTACGGCTCCGGGATATGCCCTGTGGTATCTGTGGGTGATTCGCCACCTGGATGACGATCCCTACATCACTCCCACCTTTGTGGATGAACACAAATGGGTTACGGAACCCAATGCCCACATTTGGCAGGGACCGAAACAGGATAAATAAAAAAAAGGCCTTCCTCCTTGCGGGGGAAAGCCTTTCCTACCGTTATGTTCTCTCAAACCGAGGAGTTACCTCGGCTCACCGGGATTATCGTTTCAAGTTGATAACGGTTTCCAGCAGGGTGTCTGCCGTGGTGATTGTTTTCGAGTTGGCCTGGAAGCCACGCTGGGTTACAATCATGTCTGTGAACTGTTCTGTTAAATCCACGTTGGACATTTCCAAAGCACCGGAAAGCAATTTGCCCTTTCCCGCGACACCGGATACGTTAATGTTTGCCATTCCGGAGTTGTTGGACTGGGTATAGGTATTATCGCCGGCTTTTTCAAGACCGCCCTGGTTTGCGAAACTGGCCATGGCCAACTGACCGATAACACGGTTGGTTCCGTTGGAGTAGACACCGGTGATGGTTCCGCTGTTGTCGATTTTAAAGTTGTCCAAGTAACCTTGGGTGTATCCGTCCTGATAGTAGGCCTTGGTCGTACTTTGAGCTGCGGCCTGGGTTATGGTGTTAATCTGGCTTCCGATCTGTCCCAAATCAATGTTGAATGTTTGGCGAGCCACGTTTCCTTCTTCGTCGGGATTTGCTCCTTGAACGTCAAAGGCCACCTGCATAATTACATTACCTTCGGCATTGCTGAGGTTACCATCCCCGTCCATTGCGCCGGACAAGGTTCCGGTATTGTCAAAGTTGATGGTAAAGGTATTGGTTCCGGCTTCCGCTGCGTTGAGACCCACCAGGGTGTTTGTACCTTCCGCTGCTTCCGGATCCACATTGACGGTGGCGAGCCAGCTGTTGTTTTCACCGGCAACTCGCTGGAAACTGACGGAAAGCTGATGTTCGTTTCCGAAACTGTCGTAAATTTTAAATTCCGTTGCCCAAGTTCCACGAGCAATGTCGGCGGGAGTGGCGTTTTCCGCGGGAATTTCCGGAGTGTTCTTGTTTAGGTTACAAGAAAAACGCACATTTTCCGTGGCACGAGCAGGATCCTTCGACCCGATGGGGATAATTAAATCCTCGGTATCGCCGGCTGCGTTAATCACCGCTTCACCGTTAATGTCCTGAGCCATGTAGCCCTGAACACGCAAACCGCTGGCAGGATTTACCAAACGTCCGTCGGAATCCAAACCGAAAGCACCGGCACGGGTGTAAAAACTTTGGTCTCCGTTTTTCAAAATGAAAAATCCGTTACCTTGAATCGCCACATCCGTGGATACACCTGTGGTTTGCAGGTTTCCCTGGGTGAAAATTGTGTCGATAGCGGCAATGGAAACACCGAGTCCCACTTCTTTGGGGTTCACGCCACCGATGGAAGCCGTGGGGCGAGAAGCACCTGAAAGCTGCTGGGAAATCATATCTTGAAAATTGACGCGTCCACGTTTGAATCCAATGGTATTCACGTTGGATACGTTGTTACCAATCACGTCTAATCGTGTTTGGTGATTTTGCATTCCGGAAACACCGGCGTAAAGTGATCTCATCATACCGCTTACCTCTTATTTAAAAATCTTTTGTATTTGCTTTAATTCATAAACGTTGCCGTTTACCATAACCTGTGGATTTGCTCCTGTTGTAACGGCTTCCACAACACCTGTTTCTATATTATCGCCGGCTTGAATTTCCACGGTATGCCCCACGGTGTTCATTGCCTGAGAAGACGAAAGGGCCGAGGACAACTTTCCGAATTCTGTACTCATGTTTGTGATCTGTTCCAAACTGGAGAACTGAGCCATTTGTGCAATGAACTCCGTGTTCTGCATGGGTGAAGTGGGATCCTGATTTGCCAATTGCGTAATAAGCAATTTCAAAAAATCATCTTTCCCCAATTGAGGGTCAGCAGACCTTCCGTTCACTGCAAGAGTCTTGTTAAAAGAATCAACCTGCATGGAAACTTGAGCCTGATTTACAGCTGTCATCGATGCTTGAAAATCCATCGTTTCTCCTTTATGCTATTATGTTTACTTTACTGCTTGAATAAGACGAATATCCACCGTTTCCGGAAAATCCGTCATCATCAAATATCATATTTCGGGAAAAATTCTTCGTTACAAAGGCGGCGTTGCCTGGTTTTTCACCATTGCTTTCACCGTTTGCCGTTTGTGCGCCACTCCAAGAAAGGTCAAAATTTTGCGCATCGAATCCTTGGGCGTTAAAACCTTGTTTCAAAACGTCAAGGTTTTCCTTAAAGGCATTGTATGCTTCCTGGGTTGCAACCACGATTTTCCCGGTAAGTAGATTGTCGGACAAATCCAAACTAATCTTAACATCTCCCAAAGTTTCCGGTCGTAAAACCAAATTGATGCTGCCGCTGTTGCCGTCTTTAAGGGAGATCATACCTGCTTTTACAAAGGCATCTGCGCTTTGCTTTATTTCCGCCGTAAGCATTTGTCCGAAGGTTTTCTGTGTGGAACCGACGGTGTCGCGAGGGGCGATGTTGGAAGCCGGTTTTGCATCCTCGTTGAGTGTTAAAACCATTTTGGCCGTTCCGTCAGGCTCCACGGAAATTTCCTTGGTGAAAGTTTCCTTTTCGTCCTTTGCACCCACCAGCACCTTTTTGGCTTCATCGCTGTTTACGGTTCGCATATCTTGAACGAAAATTTTCTCTTCCAAGGTCTTCACCGGAATTTGGGGAAGTTCCTCATTTTGAGCAATGAGTTTACCGTCTTTTTCCAAAAGGGACTTATCATCCTCATGGGTGACGGATTTTAAATTTTCCGCGATTTCCCGATCTTTTGTAATTTCGGAAAATTTATTCTCCCCATTCTTTTCAGCCATGTGTAAAAGCCGATCAATTTCGCCGTTCATTGCGGTTTTTTGATCTTCCTCGGAAGAAAGGCCGAATTTGCCACGGTTCTTTTTTTCGTGAAGATGAGACTTTTCAATTAACTCTGCAAGTTTTTCATCATCGAGATTTTCGGGTAATTTAGCCTGGGGCGTATCCAATTCCAAGTTTTCAAAATTTTTCGCAGCATCTTTGATTCCCAATTCTTCGCGCAATTTTTCCAAATCCACGAAAGCCGGTTCTTCGAGTACCGCAGGCTCAACTTTTTCTTCATCCCCGGTTTTTTCGGCAACCTCTTCTTTCTTCGGTAGTTTTGCCACATCCGATGTTGCCTTTTCGGTTTTTTCAT
>JAFNZQ010000005.1 GCA_017382775.1 Spirochaetaceae bacterium | reverse complement strand
TTTTATCGAATACGCCGTGGACTACGGCAACGATTCGGAATTTGCCCATTACTTCCGTTTGGAAACAAAGGTTTATATAAACAAAAATATTTTAACAATAACCTTTCATCACGAAACAATCTACGCAAGAAGCGCCCACGGAAGCCACGGAATTTTCGCATCCTTATCTTACGACCTTGACAAAAATGATTTTACCGACCTGGTCACCGTCAGCGGAATGACCCTTCCCGAAATAGGAAAATTCTGCTACGATTCTCTCCCCACGGAACACGACTTCAAAGAATGGCTTTTAACGCCGGGAGAACTTCAACCGGAACGTTTTCCCTTTTCCTTTGAAAACGGAGAAATCACAATTTGGTTCGAACCATACGCTGTGGGCCCCTACGCCGCCGGCGCCTTCGAAGTAAAATTTTCCCCGGCAAAAAAATAGCCTCGTCTTCCGCTGCATCGACTAAAAGAGCTTTCAGTCACACCCGACGTCCTTTGACATAATTTCCTTCCCCGTAAAAATTTTTATTGACAACCGGGGAATCTCATCTTATAATAGAATCAGAGGTGCCTTTGTGCGACCTTTTCGCCAAGGTGACAGAGCAATCAGGTAAAATACCATAGGAGGCAGAGAATGAAAAAGAGCGGGATCTTGAATGGCGACATTTCAAGAGTTCTTTCGTACATGGGGCACACAGATACCAGTTGTATTGGCGACTGTGGACTTCCATTCCGGATGAGTCGGAAAGAATCGATTTGGCCCTTGTCTTCGGAGTTCCTTCCTTTATGGAGACCTTAAAGGTTGTGAAAGAAGACATGAAAATCGAAAAAATCACCTTGGCAGGAGAATCCATTTCCCCTTCCATCCCTGTGGAAGTTACCCTCATTACGGAAAAAAACGCTAAATAACAGGCATTTTTGCTGCCTCAATCGGGGCAGCAAATTGTCGGGAGGCTAAAATGAAAGTTTTGAATATCGGTTCCATGAATTTAGACCATGTGTATAATTTAGACCATATTGTTCAGCCCGGCGAAACCCAAGCCAGTAACGGAATGAACGTTTTCCTCGGTGGCAAAGGGATGAATCAGTCCATCGCCCTGGCAAAGGCCGGAGCCAAAGTTTTCCACGGCGGAATGATTGGCGACGACGGTGGCCTTTTCTTGGAGGCTTGCAAGGAACATGGGGTAAACTCAAAGTACATAAAGCAGATTGAGGGAAAGACCGGACACGCAATTATCCAAATTGACAAAGGCGGACAAAACTGCATTTTGCTTTACGGCGGAACCAACGAAATGCTCACCAAAGAATATGTGGACAGCACAATCGCCGATTTCGAAAAAGGCGACATTTTGTTGCTCCAAAATGAGGTAAATCTCATTCCCTACATAGTTGATAAGGCCTACGAAAAAGGGTTGCAAATCGCCCTTAATCCATCGCCGTTTAACGAAAAACTTTCGTCGGTGGACATGGGAAAAATCAGCTATTTTCTCATGAACGAAGTGGAAGGTACCCAAATCACCGGATTCACCCAACCGGATGAAATAATCGCCAAGGTTGTGAACCTTTATCCGGAAGCGAAAATTATTCTGACATT
>JAFNZQ010000055.1 GCA_017382775.1 Spirochaetaceae bacterium | reverse complement strand
GTAGGAGGTTTTTATGCGGTGTTTACAACAGTTGGGATGGAGTATTGCCGAAACTTTTAACAAAACAGTTTACACCAGTAATGACGGTATTCGCTTTGAGCTTCCGTCAAATAAGAAGGTTTGGGAGTATGACATTAAATATAAACAAATGTTGCGAATCCTGTCTTTTTATTTCAATATTCCGCAAAATTCCGTGGAGGATCTGATTGTTGGTGCCGACGAGCATATAAACACCGGTTTGTTGGTGGAAAACATTAAATCCGCTGTAATTCCGTATAGAGGTCTTCGTGTCTATCATGGTCAATCAATGTTTTATAATTCCGTTTCGATTTTGAATTACTACCTGGATAAGGATAGTTTTTTGGTCATTGAAACCATGAATTTCTTGAAATCAAATTTCAAGTTGGAGCGATTGGGCACTCGTGTTAAATACGAGACCCGCTCTGTCTATGATAATGACAAAAATTACAAAATCACTTCATTGTGCGATTCCTTGGAGCAGGCAGTGAAGAGTTTGAATTCCCTGTATTTTTCAAAGTTTGAGAACAAGCAAAATCCCGCCGATTACGACTATTTCCGCCAGTCCACTGTGCTGAAGGAAATTTTGCCGGCGGAATTGATTCATGTGTTTGGTCAAACCATTTCCACCGACATTGATTTTGCTTCCAAAAACGCCGGTTTCAAAGAGTTCCAACGTAGCCTTGAAACCAACGTTAAATACGGCGTGGAGATAATTCAGTAAAACTATTCTAATTCAAACACAACACTTATGTTGGACGAAATGGTGGTATCGCCGGGGATGATGGATGTGGATACATCTTTCGCGGCAGGTGCTGCCATTTCCATGTTTGAATAGGTGAATCGACGAGGCATTTCACGATAATTTTCTGAGATGGACACCACTTTTCCCACTTTGGCACCGGCGGCTTTGGCGAATGTTTCCGCAGTTTGCCTTGCGTTTGCCACGGCTCGTTCCTGGGCTTTTTTTAGGGCCTCATCGTAGTTGTCGGGAATAAAAACAATGTTGGAAAATTCGTTTATTCCCGCTTCCAAGGCACAATCCAGTATTTCACCCATATTTGTCTCCGTGGAGATTTTTACGATTAAACTGTTGGAAACGCGATAAAGGTGAAGTTCCTGTCCATTGACACGATCCACTTCTTGATATACACTGTAATTGGTGGTGGAAAAGGATTTTTCGTCAAGACCGTATTTGCGAAGGGCTTCTTGGGCGTTGGCCATTTTTTGGGCATTTTCCCGAACGGCGTCCTTTGCGGAGGAATTTTTTGTTATAACAGCCATGTTTATGGTGGCGTATTTACAACTTACATATTCCGCACCCTTTCCTTGCACGGTAATGGTGCGTGTGGCAGTTTGAGCCACGGCGTTAAAGGAAAAATATGCGAGAAAGCAAAAAACAAAAATTTTTTTCATGGTTACTCCTTGATAAATAAACAAAAATGTTGTAAATTTGTTACTGTATACGGGAAATAAAGGTGGAGGAAGTATGGCAGAAATAAAATGTCCAAAGTGCGGAGAGATTTTTCAGATTGATGAAAGCGGTTATGCGGAAATCGTAAAGCAGGTTCGCAATAAGGAATTTGACGAAGATTTGAAAAAACGGGAAATAAGTTTTGAGCAGGAAAAACGCTCTGCGGTGGATGTGGCGGTTAGCAAAAATGATGCGGAACGTACCAAGGAAATTGCCGACTTGCAATCGAAGTTGGCCGCTGCCGAAAATGCTTTGGAAATTGCTCGGGAACAATCCCAAAATCGTCTTCAACTGGCTTTGGCTGAAAAATCCACGGAAATCGCCAAGTTGAAAGGCGACCTGGAAGCTTCACACAGAGAAAAACAGTCTGCCATTGATGTGGCGGTGAGCAGAAATCGGGAAGAATTCACCAAAGAAATGACCGAATTGCGGGCAAAATTGGCTTCCACTGAAAGCACCCTGAAAGAAATGGACGAAAAAACAAAATCGGAAATTCAACTGGTTGTGGCCTCCAAGGAAAACGAAATTATCAAACTGAAAGCTGATTTGCAAAACGCCGACAAGGAAAAAATCTTAAACGAGAAAAATCTCAAAGAACAGTTTGATTTGCAACTGCGTATGAAAGACGAGCAAATCGCCCAATATAAGGATTTCAAATCTCGTCAATCCACGAAAATGATTGGGGAAAGTTTGGAACAATTTTGTTTGACGGAATTTAATAAAATTCGTATGACCGCCTTTCCTGCCGCCATTTTCGGTAAAGATAATGAAGTGTTGGTTGGTTTGGACGGAAAGGGAACGAAGGGGGACTTTGTTTTCAAGGAAAATACTCCCGATGGCGTGGAACTTTTGTCCATCATGTTTGAGATGAAAAATCAAAGTGATGACACTCAATCCAAGCAAAAAAACGAAAAGTTTTTTGCCAAGTTGGATGAGGATCGTCGGAAAAAAAATTGCGAATACGCGGTTTTGGTCTCCCTTTTGGAGGAAGACAGTGAACTTTACAACACCGGAATCGTGGATGTTTCCTACGCCTTTCCGAAAATGTATGTGATTCGGCCGCAGTTTTTCATCCCCATGATTACACTTTTGCGAAATGCCGCAAGCAAGTCTTTGGAAGCAAAACGGGAATTGGCCACCATTAAAAGCCAGAACATTGATGTAACCCATTTTGAAGAAAAATTGATTGAATTCAAAAATGCCTTTTCCAGAAATTACGAATTGGCGGGAAAACAGTTTGCAAAATCCATTGAGGAAATCGACGCCTCCATTAAGCACCTAAATGCTGTGAAAGAGCAACTATTAAGCTGCGACAGGAATTTAAGGTTGGCAAACGACAAGGCCGAAGACCTAACAGTGAAAAAACTGACCTACAACAACCCTACAATGAAGGCCAAATTCGATGCATTAAAGGAAAAATCCGAAGAAGAATAGGGTAGGGGAAATTATTCGAAAAAAAAGGGCTGAAAGCAGTGCTTCCGGCCCCTTTTTTTATCAAAAATTATTTGATAACTTTGGTTCCGCTTTCGCCTTTAAGGGCTTTTGCGGCATTTTTGAGGTCAGCGATGATTGCTTCACCACCGGTTGCGGCAAAACTCATGCAAGCCTTTACTTTGGGCAACATGGAACCGGGAGCGAACTGTTCTTCGCCAATGTATTTTTCGCAATCGGCCAAGGTCATTGTTTCCAATTCTTTCTGGTCGGGTTTACCGAAGTTGATGCAAACACGGTTTACAGCGGTCAAGATAACCAATGTGTCGGCCTTCACCAATTCGGCAAGTTTTGCGGAAGCGAAGTCCTTGTCGATAACGGCAGGGGTTCCAACCAATTTGCCATTCTTGTTGATAACGGGAATTCCGCCACCACCAACGGTAATAACAACGGCGCCGGAATCAATCAATGCGTTTACAACATTTTTTTCCACAACGTCAACGGGTTTGGGAGATGGTACAACCTGTCTCCATCCGCGACCGGAGTCTTCAATCATTGTGTAACCGCGTTCTGCGGCAATTTTGTCGGCCTGTTCTTTTGTGTAGAATGCTCCAACGGGTTTTGTGGGTTTCTTGAATGCTTCGTCAGCTTCATCCACCACAACCTGGGTTACAACTGTTGCCACATCCTTTTTGATGCCACGTTTTGCCAATTCGTTTCCGATGGCATTCTGCAAGTGATATCCGATGTAGCCTTGGCTCATGGCACCGCATTCGGGGAAAGGCATATCAGCCTTAATTGCCTTTGCTTCAGCGGCTGTGCTCATTCC
>JAFNZQ010000054.1 GCA_017382775.1 Spirochaetaceae bacterium | reverse complement strand
TGTGCCACCAAAAGTTTCTGTTCACCTTGAGAAAGCATTTTTTCCTCCTTGAAAGCTCTCGGAAATTCTTATTTTTCGGCTTCCGTTATCTCGTTTCCGGTTTTCAAAATTTTGGCCAGTCGACGTTTTGATATCACCTGTATGATAAACATCAATGCAATTCCGCCAACTCCGATTATGTCGGTAATGGTTCCGGGGATTATCAGCAAAAGTCCTGCGGGAAAGCAAATCAATCGTTGCCACATGGGAAGACGGGTTAGCATGTATCCTTCCATGGCGGATGTAATTCCGATCATTCCGATGCAGGATGTTATGATTATGGAAATTACTTCATACCACACCGTATCGATTAGTAACAAACTGGGATTCAGTGCAAAAATGTAGGGTATTATAAAAGCCGTTATTGCTAGCCTGGTTGCGGTGATTCCTGTTTTGAAGGGATCAGTCTTTGCGATTGCCGCTCCCGCATAGGCAGCCAAGGCCACCGGTGGAGTAATGTCCGCAACAATTCCGAAATAAAATACGAACATATGGGCCGGAAGAGTGTCAATACCCAGGCTTATTACAATGGGTGCGGTAATTGTGGCCATGATAACGTAATTTGCCGTGGTGGGAACACCCATTCCCAAAATAATTGAAGCAATCATGGTGAAAAACAGGGTAAGCAGGGGAATCCCGCCGGAAAGAGCCAGCAGGTTCGAGGCCAATTTGAGTCCGATCCCCGTTAATGTTACAACGCCCACAATCATTCCCGCCACGGAACAGGCTATTGCCACACTTAATGTGCTGCGTGCTCCGCTAACAAGGGCATCGAAAATTCCCTTGGGTGTTATGCGATTCCCTTTGTTGAACAAACTGACTATAATGGACGTGGCGATGGCAATAACCGCCGCCCTGGACGGAGTGCTCCCACGCATCAGAAGAACAACCAACAATACCACCGGCAGAAGCAAATAGCCCTTTGTGAACATCAACTTGAAAAAATTGGGAACTTCGCTTTTGTCCAATCCTTTCAAGCCGGTTTTGCGGGCCTCAAAGTCCACCATCATCCATACGCCGATGTAGTACAATGCGGCCGGCAAAATAGCGGATGTAACCACTCGGGAATAGGGCACACCGGTCATCTCCGCCATCAAAAAAGCGGCGGCACCCATTACCGGCGGCATGATTTGTCCACCGGTGGAAGCAACGGCCTCAACGGCGGCGGCAAAGGATGGTTTATAACCGGTTTTCTTCATCATTGGGATGGTGAAACTGCCGGAACCCACGGTATTGGCCACGGAACTTCCGGAAATCATCCCCTGCAAGCTACTGGCAATGACTGCCACTTTTGCAGGACCACCTACGGCCCGACCGGCAATGGAATTTGCAATGGCTATGAAAAAGCCGCCTACACCGGTTTTTTCCAAAAAGGCACCGAAAATTATGAAAAGCACAATGAAGGTGGAACATACCCCCAGGGGAGTGCCGATAACGCCCTCCATGTTGAATAAAAGATGTTCCACAATTCGGCTGACGGAAAATCCTCGGTGTCCGAAATTGCCGGGGATGTAATTTCCGAAACGGGCATACAGTATGAAAATTCCGACTATAATCAAAATGGGAATTCCCACAACTCTGCGGCAGGCTTCCAAAAGCAAAAGTATTCCGATGAAGCCCACAAAAATGTCCATTCCGTTATACCCCATGGCGGCACGGGAGACTAAGTCACGGAAATTTACGATTACATAGAAATAACACAGAATGGAAGCCGTGGCTAAAAGGATATCGTACCACGGTATTTGATCCTTAAAGGCCAAAGATTTTTTAGCGGGAAAAAGCAAATAGGACAAAAAAATCGCAATTCCGATGAAGGCGGAACGGCGAATCTGTTCGGGTAAAGTTGCGATGGTATTAAGCCATAGGGCAAAAAGGGAAAATCCGGCGAGTAAAATGCCGATAATGATTCTTCGTACACCTAAAAAATGCCTATGGGCAGAGTCGGGATCCAACTCACGCATTAGTTTTCTTTTCTCTTCTTCTGTCATGGGCAATCCATCCTTAGTAGTTTAAATATATACATCGTATTATACCATGTTTACGCACCTTTGTCAAGGGGGATATCCCTGTTTTTGAGAAAAAAAATTGCGGTAAGTTGTTTGGTTAAATAAATTTTACGGCAGTCCCGTAGGCAATTACTTCCGCAGCACCTTGCATAATGGCGGAAGAAGCGTACCTTATGTTTACAACGGCATCGGCGCCAAGTTTTTCCGCATCTTCCACCATACGTTTTGTGGCCAAGGCCCGTGCCTCGTTCAGCATTTCATTGTATGCTCGCAATTCTCCGCCAACCATTGTTTTGAAAGCTTGGGCAATGTCATTCCCAAGATGTTTGCTCTGGACGGTACTTCCTCGAACCAACCCCAGCATTTCAAATTCCTTTCCCGTAATGTAATCAGTATTTACCAAGATCATTTTCTTCTCCTCCCTTTATTTCCTTTATTCTTTGTAAAAGGACGTATATTAAAACCATGGAAAAAATCACCGGAATTATTGTGAAAAAGACTTTCAACCACAAATGAGGCAACAATGAGGCTATAAAGATAAAATAAACCGCCATGTAAATTATGAGTAAAGAAGTTACGATTATGGGCGGAATATAACGTTTATTCATAAAAAACTCCATCATATTATATCACTTGTTTGGGCCTTTGTCAATGGAATAATTCCTGTTTTTGGGAAGGGAAAATCACATTTTTGTTAAAAATCCCACTATAATCCGTCAAATCTTGACAAAAAAATTTAATTGTTGTAAAATACCCTCATGAGATTATCAAATATGTTGGTTTCCACTTTGAGGGAAGCTCCCGGTGATGCGGCAATTATTAGCCACAAGTTGATGTTCCGAGCAGGACTTATTCGCAAACTCTCCAACGGCCTTTTTGCCTATTTGCCCATGGGGTTGCGTGTTAAACGAAAAGTTGAACAAATTGTTCGGGAAGAAATGAATGCCATTGGCGCCCAGGAATTTTTGCTGCCTGTGGTTGTCCCCGGTGAGGTTTGGAAAGAAAGCGGTCGTTGGACAACTATGGGCGACGGAATGCTAAAAGTGAAAAACCGTTTGGGACAGGACTTGGTGGTTTCTCCCACTGCGGAAGAAGCCATTACCTCGGTTATTCGGGACGAACTTTTTTCATACAAACAGTTGCCAATAGTGGCTTATCAGATACAAACGAAATTTCGTGACGAAATTCGTCCGCGATACGGCGTTATGCGAGGCCGTGAATTTACCATGAAGGATGCCTATTCCTTCCATGGGGACGATAAGTCCTTGGACGAAGTTTACGCCAATTTTGCCCGAGCCTATCGCAACGTTTTCAGACGATGCGGACTTACCGTTATTCCCGTCAGTGCGGATTCCGGTGCCTTTGGCGGTTCCGGTAGCGAAGAGTTTATGATAGAAAGCGAAATTGGGGACAACACCTTAATTTTGTGCAAAAAATGCGGCTATGCGGCCAATGACGAAAAAGCCGGTTGTGCCTCCGACATTGCCTTGGACAAGGATGGAAATCCCCAAAAGCCCACGACGCTGCCCATTGAAAAAGTGGCCTGTGCCGGTGTGGAAACCATCGTTCAAATGGAAGAATTTTTCAAAATGCCCGCTTCTCAGTTTATAAAAGTATTGATTTACCGCGTTGAAAATTCCGAAATTGATTTTTCATCGGCGCCCGGTGGAAAATCCTTTAAGAAAGACGGCAATGTTTATCCCGAAGTTTTCGTGGCCGTTGCCATTCGCGGTGATTTGGACGTGAACGAGGCCAAATTGGCGGCCTTGTTAAAAGCCTCTGCTGCGGAACTTGCGGACGAAGAAAACGTTATCAAATATTCCGGAGCACCTCACGGTTTCGTGGGGCCGGTTGGTCTTACCAATGTTCCGCTCATCGTTGATTTCAGCGTTATGGAAAAAACCGATGATGGTTTCAAAATCAATGTGCACGACACTGTAACCGGTGGCGGTGTGGCAGATTTCGACAATATTCATGTGGAACCCGGTCGCGACTTTGTTCCCTTCCTTACCGGCGATATTCGAACCGTAAAGGCCGGCGATATTTGTCCCAACTGCGGCGAGCCGTTTTTTACAAAAAAAGGCAACGAGCTTGGCCACATCTTCAAATTGGGAACCAAATACGCCAAGGCTCTTAAAGCGAAATTCTTGGACGAAAACGGCAAGGAGCAGACGCCCACCATGGGATGTTACGGCATCGGAATTGACAGAACCGTGGCGTCCATCATTGAGGAAAACAACGACGAAAACGGCATAATTTGGCCCATGAGCGTGGCGCCCTTTTCCGTGGCCGTTGTTCCCATCAAAGGGGAGCAGGACAGTCTCGCTTTGGCGGAAGAGCTTTACGGTGATTTGCAGAAACGAGGTATTGAAGTGCTTTTGGACGACAGAAATGAACGTCCCGGTGTTAAATTCAAGGATTTAGACCTTATGGGAATTCCCCTGCGTGTGGTGATAAGTGATAAAACCTTGCCGGATGCGGAAGTGCGAATGCGAAAAACCGGGGAAGTTGAGAAAATTCCCCTAAAAGAAGTTGCAGATTTTGTTGAAAGCACAGTTCGCAGCCAAATGGAAAGTTATAAATGATGAAGCATTTTGGGGTTAGAACGAAGATGAAGCTTACTCTTGCCTTGTTTTTCCTCTTTTCATTTTCGTCGCCGTTTTTTTCTTTGACAAATTTGAAGGAACGGATTCCCACCCAATCCGGCGAATATGTTTATTATCGTGATTATTCTTTCACCAATGAAACATATGTGGGAATCATTCTTTTCAATTCCACCACCGTTTCTTTGCGGTATTTTTCCCCGGATGTAGCCGAGGGTGCCAAGGATATCGAACTTTTCGTAACCTTGAAAGAGGACGCAAAGGGCATCGAAATTGCGGGAGAACGATTTCGCAATCCATTAAATCCCGCAGATTCTCCAAAGGCGAATTATCTTCACACATTTTTGTACGATGTGTTTGAATTACGCCAAAGTGTCAATTCCCGCATAACCGAAAACACCTTGCGTCACGCTGCCACAATGGAAGCCTTTGGTGGCGAGGTTACCGTAATTTTCGACAGTTTCGTTCCCATATTCAATTTGCGA
This sequence comes from Spirochaetaceae bacterium, assembly GCA_017382775.1. GTDB lineage: Bacteria > Spirochaetota > Spirochaetia > Treponematales > Treponemataceae > RGIG268. Next base: position 932 of record JAFNZQ010000054.1, on the reverse strand, counting down.
CGGATTTTGGCTTCCGGCGGAAAATCGGTTTTGGAACTGGTGGCCATGGGCCAGGTTTTGGACGAAAACGATCCGTCATTCAGTGCTTTTAAGGGAATTAACTTGCCCAAAGCTCCAAAAGGTACAAAGCTTGATTCCAAACCGGCGGAGCAAAAGGTGGACGGAGGCTTTTTCACCCTTTCCCTGCCACAAGATTGGGTTGCGAATCCCGGTTTGCCGAATTGCTGGTTGCTGGGCAATGATGGTGTAATCAATGTTGATTACATTACGGGGGATATGCCCAATGATTATACACCCTTTGAGTTTTTTTGCCGTCTTATGTTGCGAAACGATATGGAAAGTTCCACGGACTTATCGAAAATCTTGATGAGAAAGGATGGAACATCACTTTTTCTGGTACAGGATAGAATGCTGCTTCCGGATGGAAAATTGACGCGAAATTTTACATCCATTCGGAAGATTGACAAAAGTACCTTTGCCATAATGAATTGCGTCATATTAGCTTCAACCTACGAAGCAAATTCCGAGTATTTTGACGGAATCGTAAATTCCTTCAAGGTGAAAAACAGATGACGGTGCGGGTTTGTATGATTGGAGATGTTTATTCTTCTGCCGGTTTGAATATGCTAAAAAAACATCTTCCCCGATTTTTGGAAGAAGGAAAAATCGATTTCTGCGTGGTAAACGGTGAAAATGCCACGGGAGGCAACGGAATAATCCCCGATGATGCGAAAGAAATTTTTTCTGCCGGTGCCGATGTAATCACCGGTGGAAATCATACCTTTGAGCGACGGGAAATTTTCCCATTTTTCGATGAAAATCTTTTGCGTTTTTTACGACCTGCAAACTTTCCCGAAAAAAATAATCCTTTGATTGATGCACTTTTTGAAGAAAAATCCTCCAATTATAAAATTCCCGGCAGAGGAAAATGC
>JAFNZQ010000053.1 GCA_017382775.1 Spirochaetaceae bacterium | reverse complement strand
CTTCTTGAGTCTCAGGGAAAGCCCCGGGATTTCGAAGCTCAGAAGCCCTCTGGGAAGCATTATGTAAATGGAACCAATTGGCTCATGGAAGCCGATAAGACTCCTGGTAAGTTCAAGGAAATGGTTTTGTTTATATCAATGGCCATGAGGCGGGCCGCCATCATATCCGTGGAAACCACACGCATGGCAAGTCCCACTTTCGTCTTTGTTATTATATACGTTAATACTGCGAGAATTATCGCAGTCAATATGGGTATAATCAAACTGATTGTAACAACGGAGACGGGACCAATATTGACTATTTGAGAAAAAAACGGAGCCACGTTAAAATCCTTGGGACGACCGCCGAAAATAACTGTGGCAAGGTTCTGAATTAAAAAGGAAGCACCAATGGCACTAATCATCAACGAAATTTTCGGAGACTGACGTAATGGGCGGTAAGCAACTCGCTCCAAAAAGATTCCGAAGATACATGTCAACCCGAATGCAACAATAAATCCCACCCACCAGGGCATGAAAAATTGCACAATACAATAAAAGGCGATGTAACCGCCCAACATGAAAACGTCACCGTGAGCGAAATTTATTAAGCGCAAAATTCCGTAAACCATTGTGTAACCAATGGCTATGAGGGCGTAAAGACTGCCCAAAGAGAGTGCGTTAGTTAAATGTTGCAAAAATGACAAAAAATCCATTGTTCTATACTAGCACAAGGATTAAAACGTGTCAAGCATTTTTCCGTAATTTTTCAAATTTTTTAAATTTTATTCCCCATCATTGAAGCATTATCAAAACCGGAGGGGGATCCAGGGATAAAACTTCCTTGGGTGACATCATCGGATTATCGAAACCGGCATTTTTTATTACCGGTGGGGAAAACAGTTTAAATGACTTTAAAGGGATGTTGGACAATTGCACATTACGATCGTAACTCTGCCTTTTCAAATCCGGGCTTCCAAAGCCGTCCATGCTATGGACTAATTCCACGGTGTTTCCGCTGTTTTCGATGTCCGAAGAGTTGCGAATCATTTTTGGATTAAACTGATGGATTATCAAAAAGCGTTTTCCGCCGATGCTGTTTTCATCCAAAAATGTTTCGATTTGTTCCCGGGCATCGTTAATTTCGTCGGCGGTGATGCTTCCGATTTCTTTCATGGGATTTTCCGTTTTCCACTCCGGATCCAAGGCTAAGTGAACGTTATCGTACTGCAAAAACGGTAAAAGTTTCGAAACGGCATGTTTCACCGAATATTTTCCGATTTGGTGATCAAGGATAACCAACCAGTTATTTTTTTGAGCAAACTCGATGAATTCCACAACCTGTTCGGTTTCCAAATAGCCAATATCACCGCCCTTCCAGCAGGTTCCGTAAATTAAATAGAAACAAGGAATTACACCTCTTTCACCATTGGCTTCATCGTATCCGAAGGCGAATTCCTTTAATTTTTGAGCCAGTATTTCCAAAGAGTACTGTCCGATTATTCCCATCACCGGCGTACGGGGATTTCCGTAAAAGGCGATAACGTCATTTTTCTCAAATACGGATTCCAAAGGTGAAGTTTTTCTGTGGGTGGTAAGGGTTACGGAGGAATCGGATTCATCCGTGGTTTTGAAAAAAGGATTTTCCCCATCTTCGTCGGTTTCGATTACGTTAAGGTCACTTTGAGTCCCACTTTCTTCCCGGAATGGGGCATCTGTTTTGTTCGAAGATTTCCGTGGCAAATCCGCTCGTGCCACAATGGAGGTTTCATCCAATGTTACCGGTACGGAGATTTTGTCTGCGGAAGAGGACTTTTCGGCGGTGGCAGAATCAAGTTGCATCGAGGTTGTATCATCACCTTTGAAAGCATCTCCGATTTGTGAGAAAAATTTGCCCACCTTTGCAGTTAAATCACCGGTAACCTTATTGTCATCCGTTATTTTCGGAACAACCATTTCGTCAACACTGAGATTTTCGGAGTTGGGATCCGTGGCACCCACTTTCATGTCGGCATTATGGGGAAGGACATTTCCGGCGATCAATTCTTTTCCGCCGGAGTTTTCCCAATCGGTATCGGGGAGGGAAATGCCTTCTTCGACGGTTGCCACGGGAGCATTGAGTAAAACTTCGTTTTTAAGAAGAGCATCCTTTTCCCTTTCTATTTTCTCCAATTCTCTTTCAGTATAAAGTTCTTCCCGTGCCATAATTTCGTAGGAATATTTCATGGCGTCTTCTTCTTTGCGAATCAGTTGGATAATAATCTCGTCATTCAAAATGTCCGCGGCAATTTCATCCACAAACTCGGATTTATCCCTGAAAATCCCTGCCCTCTCTTCCAACAGCAAAATTTGGTGGGATAACATTGTTTCGTAATATTGGGCAAATTCATCGGGTTCAGCGGAGGATACGACTTTTCCGTAGGAAACGATTGTGTCCATTTCGTCGTCTGCGAAAGAACTTGCGGTGTTGAAAATATTTGCCGTGGGAGTGTCGTCTGTTTCCAAAAGAAAAAACGTCCAAAATCCGGTTACCCCAGCCAAGACAATTAAAATAAAAAGTAGTTTAATCTTTGAATAACTAGAGCGCGGCAAGTTTTTCCTCCACTATTTCAAGGCGCCGAGAAAGGGCGTTAAGAGAACGTTCGATTCGGGATTTTTCACGTTCCAGTTCTTTGCGAGGGTCGGTTTCACGAGGCGCTTGCATCATTTTTTTTGCCAAAACCGGGCCCGTTCCGGCCAACATCATGGATTCAACGTCGCGACGTTTTTCGTTATCGGGAAATCGTGAAAGCATTTTCATGTTGTCGAAACCAAGTTGGCTATCAAGGTCGGAATTAGCAACGCGGACTATTGCCGTGGCGGAATTTCGGGGAATTCGTAAAACGCGATCAATGTAATCTTCGTATCTTACGGAATTTTCCTTGCAAATATTTTGTGCCCTCATCAATAAAGCCGCGAAGTCTTTCATTAAATCGGCGTTTCCGGTAATGTATTTTTCCCGAATTTCCTTGGTAATTTCCACCAATTCGGGAATTTCGTCCGCCCCGATTTTGTAAAATCCCGTTGATTCCGCCTTGGCCAAAAGTTCGTGAAACATGGCCCAAAAGTTGCCGGTGTGACAGCGACAGGATGTGACCAGGCCTCGTTCGTGCTGCAAGTGATGAGTGTATTCGTGGATTGCGGTGTAAATTAAGGCATTGTCGTTGCCGAAATTTTTCGTATGCAAAACTATTTCCGCCGTTTCCGGTTTATAAAGTCCGTTTACTTTTTTGCTTTTTTTTCCGGAATAAATTATGGAAAATTCCGTTTGTGCATCTTCCAATGCGAGAAGATTTTTTTTCAATTCGTCGCGATCAATCATTTTTCACCTCGTAAAATTTGAAACAAAAAGGATGCGCAAATGGCCGCAGTTTCGGTTCGAAGGATTCGGGATCCCATTACGGCAAATCGAAAATTTTCCCGGGAAAAAAGTTGCCTTTCCTTTTCGCTCCAGCCTCTTTCGCTACCGATTGCCAAAACGGTTTTTGGGTAAAAGCCTTCTTCGAGGCAGGTTTTCAATTCCGAAGCGTTTTCTTGTATGTCCAAACAGAGTAGTTGTTCATCGTCGCTACCGGTTTTTACGGCGGAAATTGCCGCGGAAAGGCTT
>JAFNZQ010000052.1 GCA_017382775.1 Spirochaetaceae bacterium | reverse complement strand
TTCTCTGCCGTCTTTGCTGACAATTTTCGAAATAAGAGAGAGTTGCAACGGTTTTCCGTCATTGGCAATGGCGGTCATGGCTCCCAGCATTTGCAAAGCCGAAACGGAAAGTTCCTGGCCGAAGGACATTGTGGGTTTAGATCGTGCCGACCAAAATTTATCTTCCGTGTTTTTTACGCTTCCCTTTGTTTCTCCGGGAAGTTCGATTCCCGTTTTTTCACCGAAGCCGAAACTGCGGATTCGTTGCAAAAATGCATCTGATGAAAGGCATTCGCTCATTTGAGCCAAAACATCGTTGCAAGAATATTCCAAAGCCTGCCGCGGAGTGAGCCAACCGTGATGTTCCAAACAGGTGATTCGCACCTGTTCGCCGTTGCTGCTGCGAATATCGTAAACGCCGTCGCACAGGAATTGATCCGAGGGGGAAACTCCGCCGGAATCGATGAAAGAAGCCACGGAAAACAACTTGAATACCGAACCGGGTTCGTAGGCAAACATGGCGGGACGATCCACTCGCTCCGCCTCCTTGGAAGAAGGGTAGGTGTTCAAATTTGCCGACGGTAAACTGACGTAGGAAAGAATTTCCCCGGTTTTGGCATCGGCAGCAAGAAGCATAACGCTTTCCGCCCTGGTTTCGTTCATGGCCTCTTGGGCAATTTGTTCCAGTTTATATTGAAGATTTGCATCAATTGTGAGAACCACATTGTTGGCTTCTCCGTCAAAGGAATTTTCGCCGTTCATTAAAATATGTTGCAGGGAATATTCCACTCCGGAAAGTCCTTTGGAGCCGTCTCCCATAAATCCCACAACCTGGGATGCCAAATTGTTTTCCGGATAAACCCGAGATGTGGTTTTTTCCAAACGGATTCCCCGAATTTTATGTCGCTCGATGGCACTGCGAATGTCATCGTGTTCGGTTTGATTCACCTTTTTTTTAAGGTACAAAAAGTTACCTTTGCAAGATCGGATTTGTTCCTCAATTTTTGCCGCAGGAATTCCCATGGCCATGGAAAGTTCCTCCGCGGTTTTGGGCAAATCGGTTATGGCCGATGGCGTGGCGGAAACGTTGTAAACTGTGTTTTGAACCGCCAGGATTTTTCCGCTTCGGTCAAAAATCGTTCCCCGCTCAACATTTGTGGAAGCAATTGTGGTTTTTGGATTGGTCGCAATTATGATTTTGGCGTAGGACATAATGACCACAAAAACACTGAGTACAACAACGGCAGAAAAAATTCGTAATCGAGATTTTGTAAAAAGTTCACTCATTAAAAGCCTTTCCTAAAATATACTCCGTGTCCACAAAACCGTAATTACGGGAATCTATCGATTCGTCGTAATTGTCTCCAATGGCCAAAATCATTCCCTTGGGAACTTCCGGACTGGATTTTATCCTTTGATATTGGGATTCTGACAGGGGAATCTTATCATCGTTTACATAAAGGAAGTATCCATTGCTGTTTTGATAAAAAAGCGGCGTTCCTTCCGTTGCAACACAACGTTTCAGAATCATCTTCCCGTCCAGAGGGAAAAAAACCACGTCCCCCACGCGAGGTTCCGCCCATTTGACAATATAGCACATTTTGAAAGGATTGACAAGCCCGTATGCCAATTTGTTTTCAAATACGACGGATTTTTCGCTAATGGAACCTTCCATGGATTTTCCTTCCACTACAAAAATATCGACAACAAAGGTCTTTAAAATGAGTAAAACCGCTGATAAGGCCATAATGGTTTTTGGGAGAATTTTCACATATCCATTATATGGAAAAAACAAAAAAAATCAAGGGGAAAATTGATGCAACTTGACAAATTTAAAATTTTGTGCTATAATGCATAATAGGAGTTTTTATGTGTTTCGATAAAATTTCCGAGTGGATTGATTCCCATTCGGCTTTGGCGGTGGATTTGGAGAGAAAACTCACCGCAACAAAGGCTTTGGCTCCGGAAAGCGATGGCGACGGAGAAATGGAAAAATGCCTTTTGTTGGAAGACTGGTTGCGTTCCCACAAAATTACCGATCTTGTACGTTTTGACGCACCCGACGATCGCGTCTCCTGCGGAAAACGTCCCAATTTGGTTGCCACAATAAAGGGAAAAAGCTCGAAAGCCCTGTGGATAATGTCCCATTTGGATATTGTTCCGGAAGGCGACCTGTCTCTGTGGAAGACTCCGCCCTTCGAAGTACATGTGGAAGGGGATAAAATAATCGGTCGCGGCGTGGAAGACAATCAACAGGGCGTGGTTTCCTCCTCAATGATGGCCGCAGCCTTTGCGGAATTGGGCATTCAGCCGGAACTTACCATAAAATTGTTGTTTGTGGCAGACGAGGAAGTGGGATCGATTTACGGAATACAATATTTGTTGGAAACTCAAACCCTTTTTTCCAAAGACGACCTGATTGTAATCCCCGACGGTGGTGCCGAAAATGGCGCCGACATTGAAGTTGCGGAAAAACATATGTTGTGGCTGGAATTTCGCACTGTGGGAAAACAGGCCCACGGTTCTCGTCCCGACGAAGGGTGCAACGCTCATTTGGCGAACTGCTTTTTGGCCTTGGAAATAAACGGTTTGGAGCAGGTTTTCACCCAACGAAATCCCATTTTCGCTCCGGATTATTCCACCTTTCAGCCCACCAAAAAGAACGCCAACGTTCCCAATATAAACACCATTCCCGGTGACGATGTGTTTTGTGTCGATTGCCGCATTCTTCCCTGTTACACCTTGGACGAAGTGCGTTCCGAAATACAAAAATGCGTCAAAAAAACCGAGGAAAAATACGGCGTTGCAATCACTGTGGAAGAAAAACAGTCGGTGCAATCTCCCGCAACTCCCAACGATGCTCCCGTGGTGTCCGTTTTATGCGATGCCATAAAGTCCGTTTACGGTGTGGATGGAAAAATCATCGGTATCGGTGGCGGTACTGTGGCAAGTTATTTACGCAATGCCGGTTTCCATGCCGTTGTTTGGAGCAGAATGTTTGAAACAGCCCATCAACCCAACGAATATTGCCTTTTGTCCAACATTTTGGGTGATGCAAAGGTTTTTTCCAAAATGGTGTTGTAAATCCCTGCAACTTCTCCCGAATTTTTGTGTCAAATAAGGCGATACAACAAATTTGGGGAGGTTTGCGTGAAAAAACGATATTCATTAGGTGAAGAAATTTTCAATGGTGTTTCTCACGGAGTGGGTGCGGGGCTTTCTGTGGCCGCAATTCCGATTTTGGCGGTGAAGGCATCCGGCGTTTCCGCCATGGCTGTGGTAAGCACAATGGTGTACGGCTTTACCCTTGTGTTCCTTTACATGATGTCCACCCTGTATCACAGTTTAACAAAGGCCAAGGAAGTGTTCGGCCGATTAGATCACACATCAATTTACGCACTGATTGCGGGAACATACACGCCCTTGTGCCTTGTGGGGCTTAAAGGTGCCTTCGGATGGACGATTTTCGGAATTATTTGGGGATTGGCTATTGTGGGAATCGCCTTTTATGCCATATTCGGAAGCCGAATGCGAAAACTTTCCGCAATCACCTATTTGCCCATGGCATGGTTGGTTATCTTCACATGGAAGCGACTTTCCGCCACGGTTTCACCCCTTTGCTTGCACTTTTTGATTGCGGGAGGCATTTGCTACACCGTGGGCGTAATCTTTTACGCAATGAAAAAAATTAAGTGGATGCACAGCGTTTTCCACATTTTTTGTGTTGCGGGAAGCATTCTGCACTTTTTTGCGGTAATGAATTTGATGTAGCAATTAGGGCTGTGGGACCTTCCTCTTTATTTCGAAATGGTTGGAAGCCCGAATGCCCGTTTCCGGATCCATGAAAGGCGTTATGTCGAATTCGTCTCCGAAGACTTCCATCACTTCCTTGCGTAATTCACTTTGGTTGGGAATTTTATATTCCGGAGAAAAGACCTTGTCCCGCATATAAACGATGCATTTGTCCAAAATAAGGGAAATGTCGGCATCGCTTACGGTAAGTTCCTGCTCGATAATTTCGCTGTTCACGGGGGCACTTAAAACCAGGTGGGAAACGGACTGGGAGCCCAAAATGTCGTCCTGGGGAAAAAGGCTGATGATTTTGTATGTGGGATCTTTCTCCAAAACCCGAGCCAGTGGTGTGTGAAGTCCTTCCGGCGCACCCATGGTAATCATTCCCCGGGTTCGTGGGTTTTCAAAGTGATCTTCCACCATGGAAATTCGGTGTTTGCCGTTAATTTCATAGTCTTTGGGATAAACGGAAGCGGAGATTAAGCCACCGTCGGTTCCGGCTCCGAATTTGTCCGTCAGCGGTTGCTTCAATTTGGGGATCTGATCTTCATTATTAAAGTCGTATCCGAAAAATATGTGGATTTCGTAGTCGGAAAGGGGAGTGGTCAAGACTTCCTCATCGGAGGCAAAATCACCCGTGGATTTTCCGGCTTGTTTTGAACATGAATAAAACAGAAAAATCAACGCAAAATAAAAAAATACAAGTTTTTTCATAAAAACCTCAAAATTCCCTTGACAAAAATAATTTTTTACACTAAAATCAAATCATGAAAGAATTTTTGACTTCCGCTTCATTATCGGAAGTTTATGATGCAGGCTTTACAAGGACGAAAAATCCTGCAAGTGCTGCTCCAAATTCCGCATCTCTTTCACCGGTCGAGGCCTTTTTCGTTTTTCGCAAATTTTTTTTTATTTTAACTAAAACATATTCTGTTCTTTCCCTCAAAGGAGGTACACGATGAACGCATTTTCCCTTGTATTTCAGTTTTTGGGAGGATTGGGCCTCCTTCTGTTCGGCATGAAGCAGATGAGCGACGGTATTCAGAAAAGTGCCGGACGCCGCATGAACAGTGTTTTGCACAAGATTACCGGAAACAGGTTCTTGGCCGTGTTAACCGGCCTTTTCGTCACCGCAATTATTCAGTCATCATCCGCAACCACGGTTATGGTTGTGTCCTTCGTTAATGCGGGTATTTTGACTCTGTCCCAATCTGTCGGTGTAATCTTCGGTGCCAATATCGGTACCACGGTAACGGCCTGGTTGGTGTCAATTTTCGGGTTTAAATTCAGTATTTCGGCTCTGGCGCTGCCTCTTTTCGGTGTGGGATTTTTCCTCAGCTCGGCGCGAAAAAATAAATTTCAGAACATCGGCGAAACCTTAATGGGCTTCGGACTGCTTTTTATCGGATTGGATTTTTTGAGTTCCGCCATTCCTCAACCTTCTGCCGACGACATGGTGTTCCTTGGCCAAATGATGAATATGGGCTTTCTTTCCAGTATTATCGGTCTTGTGGCCGGCGTTGTTATTACCGTTTTAATTCACTCATCCAGTGCTGCAACTGCGATTATTATTTCATTGGCCTACAACGGAATTTTGACCTTCGAATTTTCCGCAGCCATGGTTTTGGGAAGCAACATCGGAACTACCATCGACGTAATCCTTGTTTCCATCGGTGCGAAGGTTAATGCACGCAGGGCGGCGGCGGTTCACGTATTTTTTAACGTGGTTGGTAGTTTTATCGCCTTGATATTCTTCCGTCCCCTTTTGAATTTGGTTTATTTTTTAATTCCTACCGGTGGACCCGACAGCATTACCTTGCAGGTTTCCCTTTTGCACACCATATTTAATGTTTGTTGTACATTGCTGTTTCTTCCTTTTACAAAGACTATTACAGCCCTTATGGAAAAAACAATTTTGCCAAAAAAAGGGGAAATTCCGGATGTTTACAAATTCCCCTTTATTCTGGCGAGAAACAAGGCAAACGCCCAGGCCTATTTAATCAGTGCCGAAAAGGAAATTTCCGACATGGTGGAAATTGCTTCCAAAATGTTTGAATCCCTGAAAAACTCCCTTGTGCCAACCGGTACAAAACTGGCAAATACCGACGGAAAGACCTTGGAGGAAATAGCCACCCACGAAAATTATGTGGATGAAATGCAGGAAGAAATCTCCAATTACCTTCTACAATGTACCGAACATTTGTCTCTTTCCGAGGAATCACGCTACAATGCCTTTATCTTGATGTCCATTGTGGATATGGTGGAAGATATAACCGACGAGTGTTACAAATCCTACATTCTTTTCAAACGCGCCAACGAAAAGGAACTGGAGTTTGACGAAGCCGATTTGCAACTTTTGCAGCCTTACAGCCAACTGGTTTGGGAATCCATGTCCATTATTCACCAGAATATCGGCAACAAAATTGGTGAACAGGCAATGAAAGCTGCCGCAGATTTGGAAAACCGCATTAACGAATCCAGAAAGGAACTGAAAAAGGTTGCGAAAAAGCGTCTTAAAGCCGGCTCATCCGTGAAGGCGGAATTGCTGTACATCGATGTGGTGCGATCCTTTGAAAAAATCGGTGACAGAGCCTTTGAAATTTCAAAACAACTTTTCCGCCGAAAAGACTGATGAAAGTCGGGGCTTTTTTGCGTTTAACGGCAAAAAAGCCTTTCGGAAAAATCCCGAAAATTTATCTTATGTAATGGGTCCAAAGATGTTTTTCTTTTTCGGGAAGGCCGAAATTTTTCTTGCCCAATTCGATGCTTTTCATCAAGAAAACCATGTTGCGAGCAAGGGTTCGCATGGTCTGCTTGCCTTCATCGTCTTGCTCCGCTTCCCCTTTGTCTTTACCGTGGATGCTGTTCCAGTATTGGCTGGGAGCAATGGGCATTCCGCTTATGGCAAAAAATTTGTTCAGTTCGTCAAAGGTGGATGAACAGCCGCCTCGGCGAGCACAAACCACGGAAGCGCCCACCTTCATGGTTTTATCAAAACGAGAACTGCGGAAAAGTCGATGCAACAGGGCAATTAAGGTGGCGTTGGCGGAAGCGTAGTAAACGGGACTTGCCACAACCAGGCCGTCGGCTTCTTCGAATTTCGCGGCCACTTCGTTTACAATGTCGTCGAACACGCATTTTCCGGTTTTGAAACAGCCGTCGCAGGCCATACAACCTCGAATATCCATGTTTCCGATTTGAATATTTTCAAAATCAATTTCCTCTTGGGAAAAAATTGCTTCCATTTCTTTCAAGGCAATGGCGGTATTTCCCTCATTTCGCGGACTTCCGTTGATAATAAGAACTTTCATAAACACCTCACATGGATATAACAAATTTGAATTAAAAAAGTTACAGCTATTTTCGTTCAACCCCTTGCGGATTTTCCCTTTGTGGTGTACAATTACGTAGAATGAAAGTTTTTTTTGCAATTTTGATTTTTATTCTCTCCTTGCCCGTTTTTCCCGTCGAAGAAAAAAAAATTTCCGTAACTCGGGTTGTTTATGAGATTCAAGGAAGAACCAAAGAGTTTTTTCTTAAAAATATTTTATCCGTTGATGAAACCCGAAAATTTTCCGTGGAAGATTTGGATTTGTACTTGCAAGAATTGCGGCAAAAACTTGAAGAAACACGAATCTATTCCGAAATCGATTTAACCGCACAAGTACAAGACAATGAAGCCCAAATAACCGTCGCTGTAAAAGAAGGCGGAAACACCTTTGTTTTCCCCGGACCGAAATATTCTTCCGCTTCGGGACTTTCCATCAAAGTGATTTTTCGGGAAAACAACCTTTTCGGAACCATGAATTCTCTTTCCGCCGATGTTGCCTACCTTTACGACACACAACGGGGGAAGCACGGTTTTGGACCGGAATTTTACATGCCATTTTTGCTGCCCTTGGAAAATTGGGACCTGAATTTCAACCTGGGTTTTGCCGGGGAAATTTTCGATTCCCAAGACTGCAATTTCGATTTCAGCGCCGAAATAAGTGCATTTCGACGGTTCGAAAATTGTAAACCGGGTTTCGGTTTTGTCCAAGGAGTGGTGAAAAATCCCGATTATCGGGATTGGGGAAACGAAAACTATTTGCTGGAAAAAGCCTTTTTGACAATTCAGTTGCAACCGTGGAAACTTCCCGATTTAACTCCCGTGAATTGGGCTTTTTCCGCCGAAACGGAAACCTTTATTTCCTTGGGGGATTGCGGACTGCCGAAAGCTGTTTCCCATGAAGGGTTGCGGGAATTTTTTTCTCCGAAAATTGCCTTCGTTCACGATTTTTCCATGGGAAATGTTCGCCGAAAGGAAAAGTTGCGAGAAGGCTTTTCATTGAATATTTATCAAGAATTTTCCTACAACTTTCATCCGTCCTTGGGTGAGGCTGCATCACTGCAGCGTTTTGATTTATACACCGATGTGGTTGCCGCCGGTTTTTTTGACTTCGGCTGGGGCGGTTTGGCCCTTCGCGGCCGTTTTTTTGGACACACCGCTGACGGTCTTTTTGTTCGTCCAGGCAACCAAATCCGCGGAATTTACGATTACCGACAGGGTAGGGGAAAGGCCTCGTTGGAATGCTCCCAATTCCTTGTTTTCAACGTGGATTTCCCCATTCGTCTGTTTAGGACGGACTTTTACCGTTGGACGGACAAAAAATTTTTCCATTCCCTGGATTTTGAATTGCAGTTGTCGCCCTTTGTGGATTTTGCCTTTGCCAACGGAAAAAATATTCGTTGGAACGAGGGAATTTTCTCCCTTGGGGGTGAAATTTTGTTCTATCCCATAAAATGGAAATTCGTCCAACTGCGAGCCTCTTTTGCGGCAAATATGGGACACTTCATCCCCCATTTGAGGGATTTGCCCCATAATGCTTCGGTCTACGAAATTTATTTCGGTACGGAACTTCATTTTTGAAATTTTGAAAAAAAATACCGTTTTATGGAAAGAAAATACGCATTTTTCCCATAAATCCCTTGATATTATTTTGAAAATGTGATATAATAGTGGTGAATATTGGCGTATTTTAAAATTTAATTTGGGTTTTGAAAGTGCCATTCATCTTTCCCGGGGAGGGGAGAAAAGTGATTGAAATAATAAAAAGCGGTGGTTTTTTGATGATTCCGATTTTTATCTGCGGAATTTACGCCACCTACATGATTTTTGAACGAATTTTTTTCTTTGCTTCGTTGAAACGAAAGGACGATGTTTTAGCGAAAAACCTCGCTGTTACCATTGAGAGTCGCGACTTTGATCAAGCCATAAGTCATTGTGTGGAATCTGCCACGCCCTATGCCCTTATGGTGAAAAAGGCCTTGGAATTTCGTGCCTACAAAGACGACGACATTCGCGAGGCTGTGGAAAACGAATCTCGACGCATAATGCCCTTATTGGAAAAACAAATTCAGCCCTTGGGAATGATAGCCTCCGTGGCCACCCTGTTGGGGCTTTTGGGTACCGTAGTGGGCAATATAGAGGCCTTTGCCGTAATCGGTGAAAGTTATTCCGCCCTAAATCCGCCCCTCATTGCGGCGGCCATTTCAAAATCCTTGGTAACCACGGCCACCGGAATTATTGTGGCCATACCGGCATCGATTTTTCACGGTGTTTTCAAAGCAAAGGCCAACGAAAAAATTACGGAAATCGAATCTGCCGTAACGGATATTATCCTAAAACTCAGCGGAAGGGACAGTATGTATGAAATTTAAGCGACATTTCAGTTCCGGAAGCGCAAAAATCGATTTGATTCCCTTGGTGGACATAATTTTTCAGTTGTTGCTGTTCTTCATGGTGGCCGCGACTTTTATGTCTCTTCCGGCCATTACAGTGGGGCTTCCCGAAGCGAAAACCGCCGAAGCCGCCGATGTTGCCTCATTCACCCTTTCCGTTACCGAAAAGGGATTTCTCCTGGACGGAAACGAGAAAACCTTTGACGAAATTTCGGAATTTTTGCGAACCTTTCGTCTTCCCAAGGAAGAGCGTTCGGCCTTCCCGGTAAATGTTGAAGCCAAGGGAGATGCCAAAACATCCATGTTAATTACCGTGATGGATGCATTGCGTTTTTACGGATTTGCCACGATAAATTTACGAACCGGGGAGGCTGAATGACGGCGGTGTCCTCGAGGAACATTTTCGGTTTTTGCTCCACAATTCTTTTTTGGGCAATTCTTGGGGCCGTGTTGGTGTCCATTCCCATAAGGGCTTTTGTGGCGGATGGAACAAAGGTTGTCCATTTAAAGTTGATTTTACCACAAGAAGGTAATTTCGGACAGATTGAGGCAGTCTCTTCCCCGGCTGAAATTGGGATTAATGAAAAAACGGAAATTTCCCAAGCCTATCCCGCACCCGAAAATCCGGTGACGGACAAGTCTCTGCCCATATCCGAAACCACAAGTATGGAGACGACTTCCCCTGTGGCGAAAATTTCCCCATCGAAACCGATTTCTCAACCGGAAAGGCCTGTAACCGCATCGGTTCAATCCCCTGTTCAATCCAAGCCTGTGGCCGTAACAGCCAATGTTTCGCCAAAGGCTCCTGTGGTCACCGATGGTGGTGAAAATGCCCCTGTGACCGCTCCTGTCCCGACTGCCGTTGCCACCACCAATGAGGTCGCAACCGAGCTTCCCGTGGAAAACAGCGTTTTGCGAACGGCGGAAATACAGGTTTTTGAGGATAACGGTCAAATTGCGTCCTTGCCCCAAAACGAGGGCATCGCTCCCATTGATGTGGAAGATCAGTTTTCTCCCGGGGAAATTACTTCCGCCGGACTGAAATTCACGGGGTTTTTCCGCAATCGTGGCGGAAAATATGCCTTAAAGTCATCTTCCGGTGATATGCGGATTTTGTCCTCACCGGGAATTCCGAAAATTTCTTCCGCGGAACTTTCTGCGGAAAAAATTTCCGTTTCGTTTAGAGTTTTACCGTCGGGTAACGTTCCCCTTTCCGGTATTGGCGTACAAGGTTGTCCTTCCGAGGATGTGGCCAATGCCGTTAAAGTGGAAATTTCCTCGTGGAAATTTGTTGCATCCGACGAGTCTTCATTTTTGAATTTTTCCTGTGAGGCATCACAATGATGAAAGAAATTTCTGCTGTGGCATTTGATATTGATGGAACCTTTTACGACGCTTGGACACTGTGGCGTAAAATGACGTTTTACATGGTGAAAAACATGGGTTTGTTTTGGAAATTTTTGCAGGTGAGGCGGAAGCTTCATCACATGGGTTTTCAAGAGGACTTTTTTGCCACCCAATACGACCTTATGTCCAAGGCTACCGGGATGTCGCCGGAAACCGTGAAAAAAATGGTGGACGAATTGGTTTATCGTGGATTCGAACCCTTTTTTCATAAAGTGGAGGCCTTGGATGGCATTCGGGAATTTATAACCGAATTGAAGGCCCGGAATTATCCTCTGGCTCTTTTGTCGGATTTTCCGCCATCGCAAAAAGGTGACCTATGGGGAATGGCACATTTTTTTGATATCGCCATGTGCAGCGAAGAAGCCGGCGCCTTGAAGCCCGCTCCGGAGCCATTTTTGGCTTTATCGAAAAAAATGGGACTTTCGCCGGAAAAAATTTTGTATGTGGGCAACAGCGTGACCAACGATGTCATCGGCGCCCATTCCGTGGGAATGAAAACGGCCTATCTCTGGCCAAAATGGAAAAAATTATTGAATATCAAGCCCGCTGAGGCTGATATTTCCTTTGAGAATTATCGACAGTTGCAAAAAATTGTGTTGGAATAAGGGGATATTATGGGAACAATTATTGGCAGTATAATTTCTATTGCTGTTTCTGTGGCTTTAATTTTGGTTTTCAGAATGCTTGACAGCGACAATCGTTCAATCGATAAGGTGAAGAAATACGGCGATGTGATTGAAAAAAAATTGAAGGAATTTTTCGACGCCAGAACAAAGTTGCTTACGGAACTTTCCGCCGAATTGGAAACAAATCAGCAGCGCGCCCTTGCGGAAATAAAACGTTTGGAGGGTTTGCGAACGGATTTTCTTAATTCCAGCAGCGGTTTGGATGCTAAGTTGAAGGATTTGGCCAATATCGAAAAACAAATTGCCGAATACAACGAAACCATCCAAAATTTGGTGGGAATGACCATGCGTGCGGAAGAAAATCTCAAATTGGTGGAAAAGGACGCCAAGCACTGGGATGCTCGCTACAAAAAAATTGACGATATGGCCAAGGGCGTGGAAGATATTTCCCGCCGCATTCCCGAAATTTGCAACGATTTGGCAACGAAAAATGCCGCCGATTTGAAAGACCTGGGAGACAACCTCATCGCTGAATTCCGCGACAAGGTTGCCGCCGTTCAGGATGGAATAAATTCTTCCATTATAAAGGGCGAAGATTTGGTTTCCTCCGTTTCTTCCCAGTTGAACGCCGTTTTCGCCACCGCCACCCAAAAGGCAAATTCCTTCGAAACGGACATTTTTTCCCAGTTGGATGAAATTTCCTCGGATAGAAAAGCGGCATTTTTACAGAAAATTGATGACTTGTCCGACCGAATGCAGGAAATTATTTCTCAAAAAGAAAAGGAATTGCTGGCTGAACAGAAAAATGCTTTGGAACGAGCCGGTCAGACTATATCCACGGAGATTTCCACCATGGATCAAGTGCTTACCGAAAAGATAAAACGAGTTAGCGATTCCACCGATGAAGCCACCGCTCGCCAAACGAAAATGCTTTCCGATTGGGAAGCGAAACTTACCAATCATGTGGTGGCAAAAACCAACGAGTTGGGAGCCGGCTATTCCGACACTGCCACTGCAATGAAAAATGACTTTGACGCCAAGGTTGCGGAAATCAAAGGCGATATGGACGATTTACATTCTCGGCTGAAAAACGAAATTGATGCCACCTTGGAAAGCGCTCGTGCCGAAATGCAAAATTTGGAGTCCAAACATCAAATAATGATTTCCGGCTTTGAAAACGAATTCGGCGAATTCCGAACGGACTTTGATTCCCGAATGGAAAACTTCGAAACCAATCTTTCGGATAAATCCCGGCGGATGGAAGAGGGTTTTGCCGATGCGGATGAAAAAATTGCCCATTTCAAAAGTGATATTGCCGACAATATTGAACGCGCCACCCGTCAAATTGAAGATCTGTCTTCCAACTTTTCGGAAAAAAGCGACAAGGTTCAAGCGGATTTCAACGAGATTATCCAAAAGGTTACATCCGAAACGGAAACGAAAATTTCCAATTTGGAAGATGACCTTAATTCCCGTGTGGAATCCTTGGATAATCGTATCGATGATAGGTACAAATCCGTTTCTGATGCCATTGAAGAAAAATACCAACTTGTGTTCAGTGACGCGGAATCACGGTTTGATGCCTACAAAAATGAAGTATCCTACCGTTTTGACAATTTCGTGAAAATTGCCGATGACGTGGAAGCCCTTTCCGAGCAGTTGCGAATCGCCATGGAAAACACGGAAAAATCCGTTGTTGCCAACTTGGACGAGTACGAAAAAAATCATCGCCAAAGAACGGAGGATTTCCAACAGGATTTCGACGCTCGTACCAAAAAACTTTCCGACAGCATTTCCGGACTTGTGGACGAGTTGGAGGCCTTGAAGAAAAAATCCTACGACAATGTATCTTCCAAGTTGAAACTTTTCGAAGATGAATTTTTCGATGACCTTAACGTGCGAAAAAACACCATGAACAGCGAATTCATTTCATGGAAAAATTCCGTTGAAGCCCAATTGGCACAAATCGCCAACGAATCCAAGGATGAACGCCAACAGGTGGAACAAAAATACAACGAAGAAATAAAGGAAAAGTTGAACGGACTTCATGAAAATTACCGTTCCAACTCCGCTCGCTTGGATGAGGTTATCAAAACCGCGGAATCCTCCATTGAAAGCCGTTTGGAATCCGTGGATGTGGCAGTGGCAGAATTTATCGAACGTATTCAAAAGGATTTTGATGCCGCCCGAGCTTCCAGTTCCGAACGCATTCAAAACGACTTTGCAACCTACGATGCGGAAACTTTGGAAAAACTGAAAAATCACCAAAACGAAATTTCCCTGCAAATTCGCAGCATTTTGGATGATGTTAATTCTGCCAAGCAGAACGCCATGTCTTCCTTGGATACCGTTCGCGGCGATTTTGACACATGGAAATCTCGGGTTGACAGCCAAATCACCGAATACAATGATGATTTCGGTGTGAAATTGAATACCCTTAAAGTTTCCGCTGATGAAAAATTGGCCAAAATCGGTGATGATTTTAACGCCGGTGTGCAGGAATATTTCAGTCAGGTCAAGGATGAAAGGGACAAATTGCTTACGGAATTGGATTCCTTGAAAGACAATATGAACACCGCCGTGTCTTCCTACGAAGAAAGCAACAAGGAAATTCTTGGAGAACTGAAAAAGTCCTACGAAGAAATGTCCGACGATGTGCAAAAGCGTATTCGCGAGCATAATTCCATGGCAGAACACAACATTCGAACCATGCAAACCAAGTTGCAGGAAACTCGTTCCTCACTGGAAGATTCCCAAGAGAAGTTGCGTATTAAAATTCAGAAAGAAACCGGTGATTTAACCATCGCTTTGGATAAAATCAACGATCGCTTGAATGAATTTATTAAGCAGAATCAAATACTCACACAGGCGGAAGAACGAAAGAATTATTTGGACAACGCCCTTAACAGTTTGAAAACCTATATTTCCCGCGTTGACGGATTTTCCAGAGTTGCCAAAGATTTGGAAAACCAATTCAGTCGAATCCGCCAGTTGGAAACCGATGCTGCCACAAAACTGGCAAACATCAACAGCGAAAAGAAAAAAATCGAGGTTTTGGACGAAAAATTCGGTCAGCTTTTGGCCATGTCCGAGTCCATGGACAAGAAGATGGACAACTTCAATTCCATGAACGACAATTTGTTGGGGCTTGAACGAGAAATCCGTGAATTCCAAAACAGTTTGCGTGACATCAATTCTCGCTACGATAGGCTGGAAAAGAAAAGTCCGGTTTTGGAACAGGCAATGGACGACATCGATCGTTCCTTCGAACAGCTTAAAGAAATTGAAGGCCGCATTAAGGCTTGCTTTACCGAAACGGAAAAAATCAATCCCAAACTCATCGAAGCCCAAGAAGCCACCAAACAGATTATGGAAAAACAGGGCAAAATCGGAAGTGCCGTTGAGAAACTGGAAAGTTTGGATGCCATGTTGGCTGCCGCCGATGAAAAAATCCAAAACGTTAAGAATTCCCAGCAATGGCTTGCGGAAATTGAGACTCGCATGAGTAATCTGCACAAAGAGCTGCAAAGTGATGTTATGACCATGGATGCTGCACCTTCCGCGCCCAGACGAAAGGTGAAATCCGCCACAACGGAAAAAACCTACGACACCGTGAAAACCTTAATGCGACAAGGTTGGAAAATCGAAGAAATTGCAGCCCGATTGAATATTTCCGTTGGTGAAATTTCCCTTATTTTGGAAGGCTGGAATGAAAATGACGATTAAAACCGCATTTTCAACTGTGAAAACCAATGAATAGACGAAAAACTTTACCTGTGGACAAAACTTTCCCGGTTTTTTCCACAGGTCTTGTCCTTTGTATCTTCCTTGTTCTCATGGGCTGCAAGGCACCGCCTCCTCGTGAGATTCTTGCCATGGGAACCCTCTGTCGCATCAATCTTTTTGCCGACGGCAGTTCAAAATTGTATAATCGACTTTTTGATCGCATTATTGCCTTGGACAATAAATTCAGCGTGAATGTTGCCACCTCGGAAATTTCCAAAATAAATGATTGTGCCGGTAAAAGTGCGGTTAAGGTTAGTGACGAAACATTTTTTGTGGTAAAGGCTGCTTTGGAGGCCGCCCATGCCACCGACGGTGCTTTCAATCCCTTGATTTTACCCCTAACGCGTTTATGGGACGTTTTGGGTTCCAATCCCCGTGTTCCCACCAATGAGGAAATTTCCGAAGCTCAAAGTCATTGCGACTTTCGTAAAGTTATTCTTGACGAAGCCAATGGTACAATTTTTTTAGAAGACGAAAAGTCCGCCCTTGATTTAGGCGGAATTGTCAAAGGTTATGTGTGCGATGAATTGGAAAAAATCCTTGTGGAAGAAAGGGTTTCCCGAGCCATTCTCGATTTAGGCGGCAATATATTTATTTTCGGAAAAAATTCCCCCGACACCCAAGAGTGGAGGGTAGGCATAAAAAATCCCTTTGGGGAAAACCATGCCGCAATCGTGGTTAGTTTGGAAGACGGTGCGGTGGTTACTTCAGGTGACTACGAAAGGTTTTTTGAAAAAAACGGACAGATTTTTCACCACATTATTGATTGGAAAACAGGCTATCCTGCCATTAGCGAATTGAAGTCCGTTACGATTTTGTCCA
>JAFNZQ010000051.1 GCA_017382775.1 Spirochaetaceae bacterium | reverse complement strand
TGATTTTTGAAAAGAATCTTCCCTTGGATTTGACTTACACAGTTATTGCTTCGGATTTGTCCCTAAAATCCTTGGAAACCGGGAACGCCGGAATTTATCCCGCAAAAAAAATTGCGGATATCCCCCAACCCTACTCCAAATTTTTATGGCTTTTGATTTATCGCCACGTTTTTGATTTATCAACTCGGGAATTACCGTTTTTGTAACCGCATCAAGTTGCAACGAACTACGGAAAAAACTGGTTAAATTTGTCGTTATTAAATCCAAAAAGTGTCCCATGGATTCATTGTCAGACATTATTTTTTTATAGAAATCCTTGGGAGATTCAACCTTCTCGCTTTGAAGGCTTTTCCATATACGAGATTCCAACGTAGCCCTGTTTAGATCAGAAAAGGTTATTCCACACTTTTCGTAAATGCATTTCTGAAATAAATTAAAATCTTCATCTGATAGCGAAAAACTTTCCATTGTTTAAATTATACGTCATGATGGATTTTTTGTCAATATTTTTTTGGTAAGTTTTTATTTTTTACCTTGACATTCCAATGGTTCTGTGCTACACTTGGGTATGATAAACTCTAAACTGAAACGTTTTTTCGAAGTCCTGTTTATTCTCGGTGCACTTTTTTGTGTCATCGCCGTAATTCCGCCGATTACCGCAAAAATTGTGGATTTTATGGCAGGTTTCGCTGCCGACGGAGCCATTGATACTGTTTTTTGGAGACAATTTGTTTTCGGGTGGGGAATTGCCGCAATCCTTGCGGTGGCGATGATTTTGGCCGTTTGGGAAACAAAGTTGGGACGAAAACTCTTTGATGATATTTCCAAAGAAACCATGGAAGTGGTTCGGGGATTTTTCAAAAAACGAACCCTTGTGTTTTGGCTGGGAACCTTTGCCTTTTTATTTCTGTGTTATCTCCCCGTTTTTCGTGCCGATTCTTTCCAGTTTACCATAGATGACCTGCGTCGTGCTTTGAGCGGCGATCGTGGCTTTAACGGATTTGCCCGCTGGATTGATGAATATGTGGGAATATTGGTTAATACAAACCTGCTTTTTTTCGATATTGCTCCCTTGTCCCAGTACATCGGTGTGGCCTTTTTGGCCTTGTCGGGAGTTTGCCTTGCATATATTTTTTCCGGCGGAAAAATTTCCGTTGTGGGCGTTGCGGTTTCCTGTCCGTTGATGCTTTCCCCCTGGTTTTTTTCCAACATGACCTATCGCGTGGATTCACCCTATATGGCCTTATCGGTTTTGGCGGAAATCGCACCCTTTGTGGCGGCAAAAAGCAGGTCGGCCTTCATCGCTTTAAGCGTTATTTTCAATTTGGTAATGTGCATGACCTATCAACTGTCCAGCGGAATTTACATTGTCATGACCATGGCTGTGGCCTTTTGTTGGTTCGTACGAGATGAGGAAAAACCGATTGAATGCCTTAAATTCATAGGAATTGCGGCTCTTTCTTATTTGATTCCCCTGGGATTGTACAAGTTTTTGTTCATTCCCGGCTCCTCCGACGGTTATGTGGGAACCCAAGTGGCCACCGCATCCGGTCTGATTCCCACAATTTTGAATAACGGAAAAGCCTACATATCCTACGTTTTTTCCGATATGGGGAAAAGTGCCATCGCCTTGGTTTTCCCCATAACACTGTTGCTTTTCCTTTTGAGTATCCCGAAAAAGACGCCGCTGAAAATTCTCTTGGGGATTTTACTGATTGCCCTTTCATTGCCCCTTTCCTACGGAGTGATGTTGGCAATCCCCAACGCCCCCACCTATGTGCGAGCCTTTTGCGGTACGGGAATTTTCCTTGCAATACCCCAAATTCTTGCAGTTTCGAATTTTGCCCTCGTAAAGGGGAAAACGCCCAAAACGGTGGCCGCGGTGGCAATCTTTTTTTCCTGGTGCTTTGTGGTCTTCGGAATTTCCTTCGGGAATTGCCTCTCCGCCCAAAAGGAATTTTTGTCCCACCGAACTGACCTTTTGATTGCTGACTTGAACGAAGTCTGCCCCAATCCCCAAAATGCTGATTTCAGCATAGAAGGTAATTTCGGGATTGCTCCGTTGATTCGTGTTCCCGCAAAGGTTTATCCCGTAATTCCGCGAGCCTTAATGTCCAATCATGCTTCGGGGCAATGGGCCTATTTGCTGATTTTAAAACAGTACGATATGGGTAAACTCAATGTGGAGGAATTGCAGGTTTCAACACTGGCAAAAGTCCACTTGAAAGAAGCGAATTTGCCGATTTTGAAAGAAACGGCCTTTTATACCATTCGCGGAGAAGGGGACAGGTTTTTTATAACTTTGCGTCCCATAAATTCGCCCTAATTTCCGGCGGAAATACCCAGTTCCAGGGCCGTTAAGTTGGCGTCCACCAAGTTGGCGGCCTTTTTCTCAAACCGCAATCGGATACATTCTTCCAAAGTGGCCTTTTTGAAAGGCAGGAAGGACAAAGCCGCACCCACGAGAACCATGTTTTCGCATTTCATGTTGCCGCATTTTTGTGCCAATTCCTTGGTGTTCACCGTAATTTGCTTATTCAATAGGGCAAATTTTTCTTGAAGGTAACTTTCTTCCGGGTAATCGGGGATGTTTTTCACCGTTGTGGTGGCGGAAATTACCACCCCGTTGGGATGCAACATTTCCGTGTATCGTAAGGCTTCCAAAATTTCCATGGATAAAATTATATCGGCACAGCCTTTTGGAATTAAATCGCTGTAAATTTCTTCGTCGGACAGTCGCAAATGGGCCTGAACGCCACCTCCGCGCTGGCTCATTCCGTGAACCTCGCTTTGTCGCACAAAAAGGTTGGCTTTCATGGCGCCTTCCGCAATAATTGCCGCCAGGGATAAAACTCCTTGACCGCCCACTCCGCATAAAATAATATCTGTTTTCATTTTGCAACCTCTATGTGCTTAATCATGAAATCCAATCCTTGGATTCCGAAATGAACTATCAAACTGACGATTATTCCGGAAATTGTAACTCCGATTAAAACCGCCGGCAAAATTTTTCGTTTTTTGAGGCCTAAAATCCAGCCTCCTAAGGTTCCGGTCCACGCTCCCGTAAGAGGGAAGGGAATGGCTACGAAAAGACAAATTCCCCACATTCCGTATTTTTCAACGCCGTCCTTCACCTTGTTGCGGGCACGTTCAATCACCTTATCGAAAATTCGGGCGTAAAAGCTCCATTTGTAGAAAATGTTGTGAAAAAAAGTTAAAAACACAAGAGCGATGGGCCCCACAAGGGCATTGGAAATCACTGCTGTGAAAAATGCTATCGGAAGCGACATTCCGTTGTAAACGGCGAAAGGGATGGCTCCTCGCAACTCGGAAATGGGCATTACAGAAAGCAAAACCGTAATTAAAAACGTTTTCATGGTGTCATTCTACATGATTTTTTTCTTTTTGTCAAGTGATTAACAGTGACGGAAATTGAATTATTTCTCCATGAAAAATTTGACAATTTTTATATTTTGTGATATAATTGTCCAATGGAGGTTTTATGAAAAAATTTTTAATCATTTCAGTTATTGCAATTTCGGTCTTTTCCTTTTCTTGCTCCAAAAAAAGTGATGCGGAAGCAGTTGCGAAGTCCGCTGTGGAACAGGTTATTGCCGAAGCCGAAACCATGTCGTTCGAAGAAATTTGT
>JAFNZQ010000050.1 GCA_017382775.1 Spirochaetaceae bacterium | reverse complement strand
CGATGTAAACCGGTTGAGAGAAAAAAGTTGAATCTTTCAACGAGGTCAGTTGAAAACTTTTCATATTGGAACTGATTATTTGAAATCTTTAGGTCGTCGTTCCACGCGTTTGCATTTGGAGCATTCAGCGATGTTTTTGAGTTTGCCTTTTTCAAACAAAGTCTTCATCACCACGTCTCCGCCACATGATGAGCAAGTGAATTTGTGGGTGGAAACCGTTGTTCGCGAGTTCTTACTGGCTGTTCCCATTTTTATCTACTTAAAATATACTGCTCAATTATACCACAAATAAAAAAAAATGTCAATACAAAAATGGGAAAAAAACAGGTTTATTTACTTTTTTGCGCTAAAATCTCTTCAATTAAAAACGGTGTAAAGTTTGACCGGTAAATTCCGATTATGTAAATAGTAATGTTTATTGCATTTTTTAGGGGAATAAAAGTGGGAAAATTCAGACAAATATGCTTTTTTGGAATTTTTTTATTCACACTTCCGGCAACATTTTCGCAAGTTGTACCTTCAGGGGTGTCGGAAAGTGACAGAGTCAGCCTAAATGAACAAATGGCTTCGTGGCAAAAGGAGCTTACTCAGCTAAATTCGCGGGAAAAGGCTGCCGAATTGTGGGCAAACATGGCGGTCACCCAGGAGCAAATAGGTGAATTTTCCAATGCCACAAAATCCTATGCAGAAGCAGCGATTTTAAGTCCGTCTCGGACTTCAACCAAATATGAGTTGGGACGAGCTCGTTGCGCCCTTTTTGCCGGCGACACGGTTAATTCGAAAGCCATTTTGAAGGAATTGCTCCTTTCGGAAGAAGACAGAATGAACGACCGCATTCGTGCAGAAGGAAAGTTGCTTACGGTTTGGTGCGACATTGCGGAGGCGAAAAATTATTCGGCCCAGTCGAAAAACATTGCCCTTTTGCGAAGTTATTCCACCAATGAAACCATGGAATCCGTGCGACCTGCGGTGTTGTTTTCCCTGTGGTGGCTCACCGACGACAAGAATGTGAAAGAAACCTTGTTGAAAAATTATCCCAATTCGCCGGAAGCGGCCTTGGTTGACGGAAAGGCTGCCTTAATGCCTTCCGCATTGTGGTTTTTGTCGGAACGAGAAAAGGTGCAAACAGTTGCAACTCCCACGGAGGAGGCTGCCACAGTTGCCAAAAAAACCGACGAGCCTAAAACGGAAAGTAAAAATGAAGAAAAGGCGGAAACGGATTTTGATACGGACATAAAAGCGCCTGCGATAGCGGATGTGCAGCCACCTATGGAAACTCCGGAAGTGGCAAATGTTCAGAACAAACATTCCGGCGAGCCTGCGGATAAATCGGAAAAGGCTGAAACGGTGGATACACCTGCTCCAAAGGTGAGTGAGCCGGAAGCTCCGAAAATGGATGTGGCCGAAACACCCACACCGCCCAAGAAAGAGTCTGCGGAAATGCCCGGAATGGAACCTGCCGGTCCGCCACCTAAGGTGAATCAGCCGGACAATCGTATTTTTTCCACCGTACCTGTGGATCCCAGGCCTCCGGTGAATGACGGTAGCGTTCCCATTAAACCTGCAACGCCGCCGAAACCCTCTGTTCCCAAGGAAAGTGTTTCGGAGAAACGGCCTGCCTCTGATTTCCCGATTCTGCCCTCAACTCGTAAATCGGGAAAACCCATGCGTTACCAGCAGGTTGGTTTGTTCCGAGATATGGAGAATGCGGAACGAATGGCCTTGGATTTGAAGGCTTCGGGATTTGCTCCGGTAATTATTGAAAAAGTTCGGGGTGAAAACGAGTTGTTCTTTGCGGTGGCTGTTCCCGATCCCAACAATGTTACGTCAGAGTTGTTGCGGGCAAAGGGATACGATTCTTTCGCAATTACATACTAGCCTCATCTTGTCCGGTGTAAATTTGGAAAAAAAGAGCGCGAGAAAAGAAACCTTTTGTAAAGGTGT
>JAFNZQ010000049.1 GCA_017382775.1 Spirochaetaceae bacterium | reverse complement strand
TGGGGAGATGTTCTGTTGCTTTTTGTTTTTAAATACGGCGGAATTTCCTTTTCGATATGCGGATCCGTTTTTACGGTTTTCTGTATTTCCAACCTGGTGCGTTGCAAGGCCGCACCTTCATTCTACCTCATCGGAACAGGAATTACCATGTTATTCTATTCTTTCTTTATCATCGCGGAAAAACGAAACCTGATTTATATCAAAAAAGGCAAGTTTTTTTCATATACATATATGCTAATCACCACCTTACAAGGGGCCTTCGGAATTTCACTGGCATTGTGCGAAAGAAGTCTCGGAACCCTGTTGTTGGGCGTGGGACTTGCCTTGTTCATGATTTCCGACTATTTTCTTGCGGTTTATCGATTTCCCTCGGATGAAATGCCACGAAAAACCGTTAATTTACTTTCACGAATAAGCAGCATAGCCTATTTTCCGGGATTGCTTTTGATATCCGAGTCCGTGAAATATTGGGGATAATCGATTTTGTTGTAAAATCAGAAAATGGTTAATTCACCATTATCTTCGATGATACGGCTTGTTCCGTCTTGGAAAAACACGGTGATGGTGGGATTTTTCACCACGCCGTCCAGGTGGATTAAAGCGTTTGCATCATTATCGTAGTTTGAACCGATGGCGAAATGGCAGGTTTTGAAAGCCTTTTCGTCTTCCAGCATATTACCGCCGATAATTGCGGCGGGGTTTAATCCAATACCCAATTCACCGATGTGGCGAGCATTCCGCATGTAAATTTCGCCCTCACCTTCAGCCAGTTTCTCGTCCAACTCAAATTCGAAGGCACGCTTTTCGGCAGCATCAATGGTGTGATACAGAATATCGGCCTCTTCGCCACCGGATATTTTACCCACATAACCGTTGTTTACTTGTACTTCAATGGGGGTTTTAATCAAAACCGTTCCCGTACCCAAGGCAATGGAACCGTCAAACACTATCTTGCCTTGACAACTTTCCAGGGCCGGACTAATGTAAACCTCACCGGAGGGAATATTTCCGCCCAGTCCCCTTTCGGAAAAATTTCCGTCGTCGCAATAGGCCTTTCTGCCTTTAACCGAAAGGGTAAGATCGGTTCCGGCGGGAGAAGTAACCTTCACAGACACGGCATCATTCAATATGGAAGAAAGAATTTTACATCGTTGAGAAAGCTCTGCGTAGTCAATCATCACAGAACGACAAAAAATTTCCGATGTTACTCCCGGTGTCCAAATTGCTCGACTGCATTTTTTACCGTCGAGAAGATAGTCAAAGGTACTGGTAAACTTTTTGTCTCCAATCTGATAGGGATTAGCCAAGGCTCCCCTATCCTTCCCAAGTTTATTGGCTGAAATGGAAAATATAACATCGGGTTCACTTTTTAAGGCTGCGATAACGGAATTATTGGCAAAATCCAAAAGGGTTTTTTCCGGCTGAAAGATAAGGGAAGGTGTTGCACCGACTTCCACTGAAACATTATACAAAGCACGACTTATCTCGGTAACATCAATTTGAGGATTTGTAATGATAAGAACACGTTCCATCGGTTTTATTTTGCAAACATCATTTACCACAACGCTTGCAGCCTTCAATATTGTGTCCTGACAATTATAAAATAAACTTCCCATTACTATATTATACCCAAAAAATTAAACATTGTCAAGACAGTTTTAAAAAAAATTCTGTTTTTTCGTTGTTGCATCCCTTTCAGATTCGAATAGTTTACAATGGGGAATTCACCGATGTATCCGTAATAACTTCCCTGTCGGAAGAGGGTTGCGCTGATGGTTTCGGTTGTGTATTCGTGCCGGAAGAGGTTTGCGCGGATGGTTTCGATTGTGTATTCGTGCCGGAAGACTTTCGAGTTAAATATTCCGTTCCCTGTTTGATTTCCCACACTTCATCGATTTTTTTGCTGCTTAAATTTATTAGGGAAAGTCGTCCGTCGGTGGTATGAACGAACAACATACCGTCATGGGTTAAAGCCTTTACGGGAAAGCCGTTGGCGGGAGAAATGGCAGTACCGGTCTTTTTACCGAAATCGTGAATCAGTATTTTTCTCGGATCGGAATTTGACAAGAAAGTTTTTCCGTCAAAAAGGCAAAAAACGGGATGTCCCACAAGGGGAACCTCCATAAGGGTAATTTTGTCACCGTTGTAACTAAATGCTGTGCTGAAAGAATCCTTGTGGGAAACTTGGATTATTCCCCGAAGGATTGAATCGGAACTGCTTACAGCCAATGCAATTTCACCAAATATGGGAATTACCTCCCTGGTTTTATCACCCAAATTGATTTTTAAAATCGAATGGGGCGGATCCGTTCTTGAAGTTTTCCCCAAATATAAAAATTCATTGTCAAGGGAAATATCGAAATAATCCGTTCCTTCCATTGAAAGAACTATTTCCTTCGTGTCCAAATTACAAACTCGGATGGAAGAGTTTTCGGTGAGAACCGCCGCGAACTTTTGTCCGACACAAACTTTTACAATTCTTCCGTTGGGGGTTACATTGAATATATGAGCCAATTTTCCGGAAGTGAATCGGTAAAATTCCACGGCAGCTTCGCTACCGGCTGAAAAAAGGGCTATATTGTTATTGTGTGCCTCCACATTTTTTTTGGAATTGGAATTGGAAATTCTCTTCAAACTGTCCGTATCCCGTTGAGATGAATACAAATAACGTTGCGTCAACAACAAAAGGGAATCTTCCGAAATGGCAAAATCCAAAAATTTCACATTTTTCTGCTTTTCGATTTTATTGAGTTGGATTAAGGCTGCAGACGGATTTGTGAACACCGCCGACGCCCATGTGAACACAGTATCTTCGGTGGACAAGAACACAACATTGTCGCACCGCTCCATTCTCAATAAAGGTTTTGAAGAAGTAATTCCAAAGGAAAAAAGTTCAGTACGCTCATTTCCCTCATCGGAGAAAACATTGTAGGTGTCTTCCTTCCGTTCAAAAAACAAAAGTCGCTTATCGTCGAAAATGAAAAAGTCGCAATTGGTTTTTTCGGCAAAATATGCCTCACCGGTAACCGCACTGACTTTGTACAGGCAATTATCTTTCAGACCGACCAAATTGACGTTATTGGGAGACATGGCCACATTTTCCAACCGTTTTTCTGTGGTAAACTGTCTGGTTTTCTTTTTTTCGGAAAGATTAAAATAGGATAAAATTCCGGTGGGAGAATAGGTTATTAAGGTTTTTTCACTTTTACTGATGGCGGCAAAGGTTATGTTGGATAATTTTTCATCAATGAGGTTCACACTTTTTCCGGTGGATGCGTTGAAAAATTGCAGGTTTCCGGTAATTCCGCAGACGATGATGTGCTTTCCTCCGCCCGAAAAGGCCAAAAAACTAACCGGTGTTTCCATTTCAATGGAAAACAAAGGGCTTTTCTTCTTAAAATCCCAAACGGAAATTTTGTAATTTGTAATTCCGTCGGTTTCGTAGCAGGCGATTTTATTACCTTGGGAAAAAGTCGCAACGAGTTTTATGGGAAAACGGGAAACTTGAAATTCCGTTACTTGGCTATCATCATATACGGACACAAATCCGTTTTCTTGTCCTGTGAAAAGCAAATCCTGTTGCGAACAGGATGCAACACATAAAAATTCCTCGGAAAAACCGAAATACATGAAAGAAAGGAACAAGCCAAAACAAATAAATTTCCTCATTTTCATCACTCCCCAT
>JAFNZQ010000048.1 GCA_017382775.1 Spirochaetaceae bacterium | reverse complement strand
TAGTCAGCCACGATCGTTACTTTTTAGATCAAACTGTGAATGAAATTTACGAACTTTTTTTGGGAAATTTAACTCGCTACAAGGGAAATTATTCCAAATACGAAAAAACCAGAGCCGTGGAACTGGAAAGTCTTTATCAAAAATACAAAACCCAGCAGGATGAGATTGAAAAAATCGAAGATTTCATCCGTAAATTTCGCTACAAACCCACAAAGGCCGCACAGGTCCAGGAACGCATCAAAATGCTGGAAAAAATGGTTAAAATCGAAATTCCGGAAAACATGAAACGGGTGCGATTTTCCTTTCCGGAAGCACCCCATTCCGGCGAAATTGTTCTAACGGCGAAAAATCTTTGCAAAAATTACGGTGAAAAATCCGTTTTGCGTTCCCTGGATTTGCAATTAACCCGAGGAATGCGCCTTAATGTGGCAGGAAAAAACGGAGCCGGTAAAACCACCCTTTTACGCATTTTAGGCGGGAACGACCAAGATTTTTCCGGAGAAATAAAAATCGGAAGCGGTGTGAGCATAGGATTTTTCAGTCAAGAAAATGTGGAAAGCATGGACGGAGATGCAACTTGCCTCGAAATTATCGAAGAGGTCGCTCCCTTTGATATGCAGCCGAAGGTTCGCAGCCTGTTGGGAGCCTTTTTGTTCCGTGGCGACGATGTTTTTAAGGCGGTGAAAGTTCTTTCCGGTGGAGAAAAAAGTCGCCTTGCCATTTTGCAACTGCTGCTCCGTCCCCACAATTTACTCATCCTGGATGAGCCCACCAACCATTTGGACATTTCCGCCCAGGAAGTTTTGAAAGAGGCCTTGGCGGACTTTGGCGGAACGGTGATTTTTGTCAGTCACGACAGGGATTTTTCCGCCGCAATTGCCAACGGTGTTTTGGATTTGAACGGGGATTTCCCGGTTATGTATCCCGGAAATTACGAATATTTTTTGAGCCAAACGGAGGGAACCGACAAAAAGGCGGAAACACCGGTGACGGAAAATTCTCAACCGCGACAAAAGGCGCAACAAAGGCTTTCATGGGAAGAGGCCAAACGGGCAAAGGCAGAACGTCGCAGCTTGGAACGGCGGGAAGAACAGCTTTTGGAAGAAATCGGCGGCGAAGAGGAAAAATTGGCTCTGTTACGAGAGAGACAAAATCTTCCGGAAATTTACGGAGACTTGGAAAAGGCGCGACAAATCCACAAAGAAATCGAAGAGACGGAAGAAAAAATCAACTCATTACAGGAAGAATGGGAACGAGTTTCCTTGGAATTGGAGAACTTTTCCGAAAAATGCTGACACTGTGTCCGTTTTTCCCACTAAATACTGACATTTTGTCAGTATTCCCATGGTAAATGCTGACACTTTGTACGCATATGTTGTTTTTTGAGACAAAAATTTTAAACTTTCCAATACCATGTTGACTTTTTTTCCGAAAATTTGTAAACTTAATTTATGAGTTTTTGCCTTTTCATCCTTTTTTTTATATCATCTTTTACATTTCCGCTTTTCGCACACGAAACTCAATTATCCGCTCTGGAAAGTAAGGTTTACGCCCAATCGGACAAGTTGGAAATCATTGAAAACTTTTATTCCGCAGCCAAAGAAAAGTCGAACTCCATTTCCGACGAAGTAAAACGCCTCGTTTTCCTCAGTCGTTGTGATGAACTTTTGGGACGCTACCATATTTTTTTAGGTGATTTAACCGCAGCCCGCGAGGTTTTTCGCCAAGGAATTGCCAACGCCGAAAAGGCTCTTTCCATAAAGGAAACGGCGGATGCACAAGAGGCTTTGGTTATGAACATTTCCCAAAATATGCGGTGCGAAAACACGGCGTATATGCTGAAACACGGTTTGCGGCTTCAAGGAATGATAAAAAAAATTTATGAGCTAAACAAAGATTCCCAATGGGCAAAGTATTTTGAAATAACTCAAAATGTTTACGCGCCCAAAGGCTTTGGAAACGCAAAAAAAGGCAAACAGTCCGTGAACGAACTTTTATCCGATGAAAAAAATTTATCCGCCGGACTACGATTCAATGCGTGGACGGCGAAAGCGAAGGCTCACATCCTTTTGAAAGAATGGGATGAGGCCAAAAATGCCTTGGCGATGGCGGAAAAGATTTTTCCGAAAAATGCGGAAGTGGCAAGTTTAAAAACCGAATTGAGGCAACATAAATGAACAATCACCGAAAAGCGGCAATAAAAGCGAAAATTCTCTTTCTGTTCCCACTTATTTTTTTTTGCGCCTATCCTCTTTCATCCCAGAAATTTTTAGCCGACAAGGGCAAACAGGAGATAATTCCCGCCGGTGATGAAATATACGAATTTCTTGCCGCGGTGGCAGCGGACGGCGGAGAAGTTTCCTTTGCAACCAACGGTCCCATGTCCGCGGATGAAATTTTAACCTATTTGAATTACATTGATGAAAGCAGATTGTCCTCCGCAGGAAAGGCAAATAAAGAATGGCTTTTGGAAAAACTTGCTCCCAAACATTTGGGATTTCAACTCGGTCCCGTAAAGGCCGGAGTAGACCTGATTTTAGAACCAATGGCTTACGGAAAGTCCAACGAAAACATTGGTTGGCCGGATTACGGTAAGCGACCGGGTTTTTTAATCCTGCCTCTTTTCATTTCCGCCTTGGATTATTTGACGGTTTACAGCGAAGTGGAAGTTACCACCTACGAAAGCGTGAACATTCTTCACACCAACCACAGCAACATTCCTTTTGCGGGCAATGACTTTGGCGGCAATTTTCCGCGAAACGCCTATTTGAGCACCGGCGCCCGTCACAACGGGTCGGGTTTCCTCAACTTTCAGTTGGCAAAGGGTAAACTGGACATTCACCGAACCCTTATGGATTCCATTGTGGTTTCGGATAATTTTGACGACATCACCTACGGAAAATTCACCGTTTTTAATCCGCGAGTGCGCCTTGCATCCTATGTGGCCCAAGCGGAGGTGAACAAATATTTGTATTTTCACCACTTGGAGGGCCGTGTTACAAAATGGCTTTCCTTGAGTTTCCTGGAAGGATGCATGGTGAACGCTCCCTTGGAATTACGATTTTTAAATCCTTTCATGATTTTCCATGGATTTGGAAGTTGGCAAACCTAC
This sequence comes from Spirochaetaceae bacterium, assembly GCA_017382775.1. Taxonomy (GTDB): domain Bacteria; phylum Spirochaetota; class Spirochaetia; order Treponematales; family Treponemataceae; genus RGIG268. The sequence goes on along the minus strand of JAFNZQ010000048.1, from coordinate 803 downwards.
GACGAGTACAATTCCACAGGGAAGGAACAATCTCCGTGGCAAAAATTCCTTTTCGGTTCCACCGGAGCAGATTCCCGTGTTTCCAGTTATTTGTCTTTGGCTGCGGATATAAATCCGTTTAAAAACATGAGAATTTACTTCATTTGGGTTTTGAACCAGTTGCAAATCGGTCTTGAAAAGGAAAACGAGCCGGAGAAGGCCTATATTCCCAACGGTTACGGATTTCAATGGGGAATCGAAGGTTGGATTCCCATAAAAGCCGGTTTTTTGCATATTGGTGCCGAGGCCCTTTACACCACGCCGTGGCTTTATATTGGTCGAAGCCCCATGTGGTCGTTCACTCGGGATAAAATTGAGTTGTATCGTGGCGACAACAAAATTCGGGACTGGCTGGGAACGCCCTTCGGTCCCGACTCCATTGCGGCAATGTTCGTCATTGACTATTCCGTACCGGGTAAATGGAACGCGGCCCTTAAATATCGGTTCAAACTCCACGGAAGTCAGAACAAGGCCCTTTTGTCTTCGGTGGACGAAGAAGGAATTCCCAACTACTATCCCACTTTGGAAAACATGGAAAACACGGACTTGCAAACTCCCTCCGGAATCGGTGAAATTGAAAATGTCGTCTCATTGGGTGGATCATGCCACATTATGAAGGGACTTTCCGCCAACGCTTCCTTGGCCTTTGTTCACCAAATAAACAGTGGAAACATTGAGGGAAAAACCGAATTTGGGGTTGAAGCCATGGTTTCAATGAAGTTTTCCACCATGGACTTTTTTCGGGGAATTTTCTCCCGGGAACT
>JAFNZQ010000004.1 GCA_017382775.1 Spirochaetaceae bacterium | reverse complement strand
GCCGCCGGAACTTTTATGGAAATCTTTATTTCGGAAACACCGATTTTTTTCCCCGCCTTTTGATCCACCTCGGTGAGGAAGTGAACATCCTTTGCGGAAACCACGGAGGCGGCACTGAAACTTTTCCGCAACATGGAAGTAATTTTTGTCTCCAAACTGTGCAACTCTTTTTGAATATATCCGTCAAAATGAAGTCGCAAATTCCTTTCCGCATCATTAAATTGCTTTTCGGAAATTTCTTTTTCCAAATTGAGAGTTACCAAAAGATCGTTTAATTCTGTTAAATTATATGAAGCCATAATTGCATTCTACTTTTTTTTTCAGCTTTTGTCAAGCAAACCGGCTTTTTTTTCAAATATTTCCGATTTTCCTTCCCCGACGTTTTCCCCCCCCCACCCCTTGACAAATTATTTTACAAATGATAGAATTCCGTACACGGAGGATTTTCGGTGACTGTAAAAAACTTACTTTCAAAGACTTTTCATTTTCCCCACACCGATTTACGCAAATTTTGCGTATTTTTCCTTATATTTTTTGCTTTTCCCCTTTTTTCCGCGGAAAAAAGTGACATTTTAGGCTATTGGTACGGTCCGGAAGACAAAAACGGAAGATCCGTTGTAATCAGATTTTTCGAAGAGGGAGACACCTTTTCCGCAGTGGCCGTTGCCTTCGTGTATAAAGACGAAGATGACCGGGCCAAAAACGAAGCCCTTTCCGTCCCGGCAGATCGGATAAATCGAGCCAAAGCCCTGGCGGAAATTACCAAACTTTACGACATGGAATACAATAACGGAGAATGGCGAAACGGAAAAATCCACAATCCGGTGGCGAAAAAGGATTTTACCATAAACATAAAACTTTCCCCGGATTTGAAAACAGCCTACATCCGAGTGTCCTTGGACAAGTACGGAATAATCGGAATTAACACAAAATGGTCTCGGGAAGATCCAAGTCTTTATTCCGATATTCCGGATTTTTCCACTCCGGGATACTGAAAACCGGGAAAAAGTTTTAAAATTCCGCTTTTTTTCCCTTTTTATAGGATAAATTTTAATTTTTTTTTTACTTTTTTCGCTTTTTTACTTGACATACAAAAAAAAATAGTGTAAACTTTATAAATAACAGCTGTTTGAGGTTTTATGGTTATTGCTATTGATGGACCTGCCGGCGCGGGAAAAAGCACTGTTGCCCGTCGTCTCGCAGTATCGTTGGGTTTCACTTTTCTTAATTCCGGTAGTTTCTATCGCGCTGTTGCCTACGAGGCCTTGCAACGGAATCTGGACATATCCAGCGTTGATGAAATGATTCACCTTGCAAAAAATATCGACATAGAATACAAAAACGCTCGGATTATTTTGAACGGCAAAGATGTTGAAGATTCTCTGCGAACGGCGGAAATCGATTTAGCCGCGTCCAAGGTGTCCGGTGTGGTGGAAGTTCGGCACGCCGTTAACGATAAAATGAAAGAGGCTGTAAAGGGAATGCCCATTGTTTGCGAAGGACGGGACATGACCACGGTGGTGTTCCCCGACGCGGAATGCAAGGTGTATTTGGACGCCCCCATTGATGTGCAAGTACAACGCCGTTACGACCAGTATGCGGCAGAAGGCAAATTTGTGGACTACGAGGAATTGAAGCAGCAAATTGCCACGAGAGATGCCGCAGACAAGAACAAGGCGGAAGGTTCATTGAAAATTGCGGAAGATGCCTTGTACATTGATACGGCCAACATGAATGTTGACCAAGTTTGTGAGAAAATCACGGAATATCTCGCGAAATGCGATAAAAATAGATAAACTTAATTTTTAAAGGATTTATTATGTCAGAAGAAAAAAAAATACAGGAAGGAAAAGACCCCATTTTCATGCAAGAAATGCTAACGGGTATTGGTGATGTGGAAGAAGGTTCCTTAGTGGACGGAGTTGTGGTTCAGGTTAGCGGTGATTACGTCTTTTTGGACGTAAGGTGCAAATCGGAAGGAAAAATCCCCGTTGCCGAATTTGATGTTCTCCCCAATGTGGGTGATATAGTCCCCGTGGTTTTGAAAGCCAAGGAAAACCGCTGGGGTGAAGTAATTATTTCCAAACAGGAAGCGGATGCTGCCAAATTTTGGCGAGATTTGCGTGAAGCGAAGAAAAATCACAGCACAATTCACGGAACCATTACCAAAGTGGTGAAAGGTGGCTTCGAAGTTGATTTGGGCGGCGGAATTTTCGCCTTTTTGCCCACAAGCCAAGCGGATGTGCAGAAAATTGAAGATCCTCAAACCTGCATTGGCCTTGAAGGTGACTTTTTCGTGGAAAAATGCGAAAAATCCCGTGACAACAGACGAAATGCCAGCATTGTGGTAAACCGCCGCCGCTATTTGGAACAGAAAACCAAAGAAAATCGCGAGAAATTTTTCGCCGAAACCCACGAGGGCGATACCGTTACCGGTGTGGTAAAAAGTTTCACCAGTTTCGGTGCCTTTGTTGATTTGGGCGGTTTCGACGGCCTTTTGCACATCCACGACATGAGTTGGGGACACGTTACAAAACCCAAAGATTTTGTTCGCAAAGGTCAGAAAATCGAACTGTGCGTAATCCGCTTGGATCCGGAAAATCAGCGAATCAATCTTTCTCTCAAACACTTTTCCGAAGATCCCTGGGTACATTTTGAAGAAAACTTCCATGTGGACGACATTGTTCGCGGAAAGGTTACAAAACTCACCGACTTCGGTGCCTTCATCGAATTGGCGGAAGGCATTGAAGGTTTGGCTCACATCAGCGAATTTTCATGGACAGAACGCATTTCCAAAGCCGAAGATATGTTGAAAATCGGCGACGAAGTGGACTGCATGATTTTGGGTTACGATACTTCCGAGGGACACGTTTCTTTGGGAATCAAACAGGCTTTACCCAACCCATGGGACACCATCGAAGTTACCTATCCGGTGGGAACACAGGTTCACGGCTCAATCACCAAATTAACCAACAACGGTGCACTTATCCGCCTTGATGACGGAATTGTGGCCTATTTGAGTGCCGAAGACTTCTCATGGACTCGCAAGCTCAAACATTTGGGCAGCCAAGTTTCCGTGGGAGACGAATTGGATGTCGTTGTGTTGAAGATTGATCTTGACAACAAACGAATTTACGTTGGTGTAAAACAACTGGTTACCGACCCCTGGATTCAGTTCGAGAAGGACAATCCCGTGGGAACAAAAATTGAAGGCGAAGTTGTTTCCATCACCGAATTCGGCATTTTCGTTCATGCTCGTGACGGTATCGAAGGTCTTATCGGAAAACAAAACTTAACTCGTGACGGCGAAAGCTTCGAAGATGCTTGTGCCAAATACAAGGTTGGCGACAAAGTCACCGTTTACGTTGAAAATGTTAACTCCGACAAACACAAGGTCGGTTTCTCACTCAACGAAATTGCCCCCGAGGAAATTCAGGCTGCAACCACGACTTACTACGTTTCCGGTAAGGACGAAGATGATGCCTACACTCTCGGCGACTTGATGAAGGAAAAAAAATAGGTGTCCGAATTCGATGTACCCGTTGCCGAAAGCCAGGCAATGAAAAGAGTTGTTGAATTGCTCGATAATATCGCGCCGAGTAAAACCCCACTTTTGTTTTACGGACCGGCGGGTGTGGGAAAGTCTTTTTGGGCGAAGTATGTTCATTCAAAAAGTTCTTTCTCCGACGGGCGTTTTACACGATTTTCCTGTAAGTGCATCGATAGAGACGACCTTGTTTCGGCAATTAACGAGCGTGGTACATTGTACCTGCAAGATTTTTCCGAATTACATCCCGAGTTGCAGGGAGTTTTGTTTAATGCACTAAACAAGGAGCATCCCACTTTTCGGCTTATTGTAAGTTCCCGCCGCTCAATAGAAAATTTGGTGGGAACGAAAATTGCCTCGAAGTTGTATTACGCCGTTTCCGTAATTCCCGTGGAAATTCCCTCCCTCAGCAACCGTAAGGACGACATTTTGGCTTTATCGAATGTTTTCATAAAAAAATATTCCATATTGTACAAAAAAAGTGTGTCCCTTATCACTCCCCGAGATTTACGTTCTTTTTCTGACACATACTGGAAAGAAAACGTGAGGGGACTGCGAGATTTCATCGAATTGACCTTTCGCACACGGGAAATGGACGAAATCAGCGATTTGAGCAGTTTACTCCCTCGGCAACAACCTTCCGGCAACCGTTTTTTGCCCTTAAAGGAAGCCGTGGATAAGTTTCGCAAAGAATACATTTCGGATGTTCTTATCGCCACAAACTGGAATAAGACCAAAACTTCCGAAATTTTGGAAGTACAACGAACGTATCTTCCCAAGTTAATAGAAAGTTTAGACATAAAAAAATAAGGAATCCCTATGGAAAACTCACTTAAAAACGCAAAATTTAACACTTTTTTTAAGAAACTTCGTATTCCCGTTTTGGTCACATTGGGTGTAGCCATCGTAATCGCACTGGTTAGTGCCGTTGCAATCAGCGTTGGCGAATCCAAGGTGAAAAAAGTTTTTGAAAGCCTGGATGCCATCACCAAAAACGTTGATAAACTCCGCGATTTGGAAAATGCGGAAGAAAAAAAGACAAAAGAGGATGAAGTAATCTCTTCATTGGAAAAATTCATTGAGGAAAACAAAAATTATCCCGGAGCAATCTTGCGGGCAAATATGGCAAAGGCGGATATTCACTTTGACAAAGGGGAATTCGAAAAGGCTCGGGATGCCTATATTGCCGCCGCTGAAACCTTTTCCGATGTGTATATTTCCGGAATAGCCTACTACAACGCCGCCGTTGCCTGCGAAGAATTGAACGATTTGGAAAATTCCGCCAAATATTTCAAACTGTCCTATGAACAGAAGGATTTTGCCTTGGTTTCCCACGCAATGTTCAATGCGGGACGTATTTTGGACACTTTGAAAAAATACGATGAAGCAGCAGCTATTTTCAAGGAACTGACAGAAAAGTTTCCCGAAGATCCATGGGCAGATTTGGCAAAAAGCCGTCTTTTGGCCATGGAAGTCGCGGGACTTATAGAAGAAACGGTTACCGATTCGGAATAATTTTCCGATAATTAAACGAGTTTCATTATGGGAGGGACATATGAAGCGTCTCGTTGGTAAACTTATTTTCGGTCTTTCTTTACTTTATTGTTTCGTCTCCTGCGGATTGGACGTGTTTTACATCCTTGAACCGCCGGTCTTTATCCGCACATCCGTAGGGGATGATGCCACAAACCGATATTACATTTTTCGTACCCAAGAAGTTGCCAATATGGTGGCAGAGTACCAAGACATCTTTTTGGGAACGGAAATTTATTACAAACTGTATAATTCCCGTACAAGTTTACAGTCGGACATAGCGGGGATTTCATCCTCAAATACGGCCAATTCCCAAAATGGTGCGGACAGGATGATTTCATCATTGAATTATCAAAAGATGATGTTACATAACACCCCTCAAGAAATACTCATTGAACGAACCGGTGTGAACCGAGAAATTGAGTTGCGACTTTATCGCGAAGGTGAAAAAACGGAAAAAGAGGATGATATTAAGCCCTATTTCCGCATTGATGGCGTGGATATGGGAATACCCATGCGATATAACAATAAGCCCTTTGATGACGTGGATGAATTTAACGGTTCAGATGTGGATTCCGCCACCGGTGATTCCCGGGACAAATGGTACATAAATGCCTATGCGGTCAGCACGGGAATGAATACCGAATTACAAACATTTTACAGCCAAGTTGTTCATTTAGGCGAAATTGAGGTGGATAAAAAGTACTAATTTGCCATTTAACAATGGGGATTTTTCCCATTGGAGGCTTTATGCAAATTATTCTTTTTATGCTGTTTCTGTTCGTCGGATGTAACACCTTGCCCACTGATGACGGAGTTGCCACATCCTTTCTTTATGACCAAGATCCATTTCCCTTGGATTCCGT